>CAZMRM010000243.1:0-6360 GCA_964568515.1 uncultured Chitinophaga sp.
ACTGTTTACCGTTACCTGTGGTTTGGGATTTACAGTAATTGTTCCCATGCCAGTGGCTTCACAACCTGCAAGTTTGTAGGTAACAGTATAGGTTTGATCCATAACAGGGGAATCCTTGAGAGTCGAACTACTGCTGGTGCCCGGTGTCCAACTGTAGGTTCCTCCAGGTACAGAAGGTGTGGCTGTTAAGGTGGCTTCTTCTCCCTCACAAACTTCTTTTGAATCAACAATAACAGTTGGTGCTTCATTCACTGTAATATTTACAACATCTGTTGAAACACACCCTAAACTATTTTTGGCATTCAGTATCGCGACATAATTTCCAGGTGTTTCATATTTAATTACATGAGGACCAGGAGTAGTTGGTGAAGATGCAGGTGTTCCGCCGGAGGTGAAGTTCCATTGAAGATTATCAAAATTTGTAGAAGATGAAGTAAAGGTGATCGATTCTCCTTCGCAAATCATTAATTTATCAGCAGTGATTTTTGCAACTGGCCCCTGAAACTCGCCTGTACCGCCAAAGGTGATATCGAAACCGGAAGAGGCAGAAAAGTTATTAATAAGAATGGCATATGTTGTACCTACTACCATATCGATGGATTTGACATATGCATCTTTTACCCCGTCACAACCATACGTTTCTGTGACATCTGTGGAAGATGTGTTTAACCCTGTACTACCGTTATTAACGATACAAGAAGAAGCACAACAGCGCTCTAGTTTTTTACTCTGACAAAAATTGGCGCTGGTTGAGCTGTACAATACAAAGTCAATATCGTTCAGGGGATCGTTCGGTTTAAGGTCAAATGTCAGGGTTCCGGCTTTGCCACACACCCAGTAATACCAACATGAATTGGATTCCTTTTCCAAACAGGTCCCGATTCCTTCCAGTGTATTTGTTCCACCTCCACTTAAACCACCTACGTGCACTGTCTGTTTGATGTCGCACAATTTCACTGCTCCGCTACAATCTGCCCCAGGGTTGGCTGGGGGAGTATAACTATCAACACATAATTTAAAAGTACCTTTATTTGCATCTGTTGATGCAATGCGTATATAATAATCTTTTCCGGGAGTCAAGCCACCTTTGTAAAGCATCACGGTATCCTTTGTGCCTCTGGTACATCCTAATTCCGTGATATTTGTGGATGAACAATCTCCGATCAGCTGAATATTTGCATTTTTTATTGTTCCGTTTGCTCCTCCGGTGACCAGCGTAACCTGTACATCTGTCCCGGTGGCGGTAAATTTAAACCACACATCCTGATTGGAATTCGTATTGTTCCAGCAAGCAGGTGTTGTAAACGTGGAAGGTGTTGTACCAACATTCGTGTGGCCTTTAGGGGTTGAACAATAATTATTAACATTTTGCAATTTTATTGCACTCGCACAAGGATCCTGCGCCGATAAGCGGAGAGAGATTGTTGTTGTTAAATACAGAAAAAAAAGAAAGACTATTTTTTTCATCAAAATTAGGGTTGTATTTTATCCATTTGTAATATCCTGTTATCCAGTATACAACTTATGATAATTCGTTAACAATTAGATCACATTAGCATTCAAAAGGTTGCACCTTATATGAATGTTTCCGTACGACGAAAAACACAACTGGGTTTTAAATATTTTTAATCTATTTTTACATAAAAATCAATATATACAGACAGTATAAACACTTATGGGTACACCACATATTTTTAATATTAAAAAAAAAAAAACCGGTTATTCCAATAATAACCGGTGTATACAAATTGATCAATTCGTCAGCTTACAAACATTATCTGATAAGGGTTAATTGCCCTCTTTCCACTCTTGTCTCCTTTTTAGGATCCTGGGGTATTATTTTTATGATATAAAAATAGGTACCATCTGTTGCAGAGGATCCGCTTGGTGAACGGCCATCCCAACCATCATTTTTCTGGTTCCATGAAAATAATTTCAATCCCCATCGATCGTAAATTTCACCGGACAATGCTTCTATTCCACTGGTAGAGGTCAATGTGAAAAGGTCATTTTTACCATCGCCATTGGGTGTAAACACATTAGGCACTTCATAATCCAGCCTTTCCAAAACTTTTACAGTGATATAAGCTATACTTGGACATTTTGAACTATCCGAAACAGTGAGTTTTACCTTATATTCTCCTGCATTTACAAATACATTCGTTGGATCTTTGTCGTTCGATGTATTTTTATCGGCAAAATTCCATTCGTAAATATTGGAACCATTGCTGTTATTGGTAAAATTAACCGTTAACGGAGCTTCCCCTATTGTTGGATTCGCTGTAAAAGAGGCAACAGGTACAGGGTCTTTCACTACAATCACCTCATCCTGTATTGAACACTGGGTTTTAATATCCGTAATTGTCAGCGTATAAGTGGCTGCATCCTTTACACTTGGTGTTAACGTGGTTCCTCCGGATGCAATGCCGGAAGCAGGTACCCAATTGTAACTAAAATTGCCTGCAGAACCAGTTCCATTCAGTGTAATTGTTGGAGCAGAACATAGGATATGTTTATCTGGTCCTGCATTCCCAACCGGTAACGGATTAATTTCTATAACAATAGTATCTCTTTCGCTTGTGCACCCGTTAACCGTTTCCTCGATGAACAAGGTATCCGATTTGGTAAATGTTGGTGTATACGTTTGACCTGTAAATATTTTATTCATGTCTTTATCATACCAGGTATAAATTCCTCCGGAACCTTGCAGTGTAATCGGATCAAGATCTTCTCCTTCACAATATTTTTTATTTCCGATATCGCCCGGTTTGGGAGGTGTATGAAAATTAGGAATGGTAAATGTTACGGATGTATCCATACATTGATTACCATCTTTTACAACAAGAACATAGGTCCCCGCAGGAACATTCTTCAGATCTGCCGTAGTGGTTGAATTGGATATAGGTGTTGTAGATGGTGGTGCATACCAGGTATAATCCAATACAGGAACACCTGTTGCAGTAATTTTTGTAATAGACCCTGTCGGGAATGTACAATTTGTACTGTCAACCACTGCTGCTGATACATTTACAGCAGGAGGGACATTGAATTTAACAACGGTTTTTGCAGAAGTATCCTTACATCCATTCGAATTCTCGATAACCAGCTCATAATCGCCCTCTTCAGTGGCCGTTATGGTGGATGAGTTGCTGGGTACTATTTTTACGCCATTGTACTTCCAGTAATATTGACTAATGGTGGATGTGCCTCCGGGAACCGAATTAATACCCGATAAAATGGTACTTGTTCCCGGACAGATCGCAATTGTTCCTGTGATAACAGGTTTTGGTCCTTCAAAAACATTTACATCTGCCGATCCTGTGCTGCCTGTACAACCCGATAAACTTCCTGTTGCCGAGTATTTACCAAGATCCTGTAATGTTGCATTATTAATATAAATGGTATCGTGCACACCCAAAGGATTTCCTTTTGGACCGGTCCAGAAATAATCAACACCGGTAACAGGATTTTGCACCCACACTTTAATGGATTTACCAATACAAATATCGCCGCCACTAACAATAACAGGTGTTGACGGAGGATTCGGGTTCACCACTGAAATAGGTCCCATCGTAGAGGTACAGCCGTCGGCATCTTTTGCTACCAGCGTATAGGAGCCTGCAGGTATATTATCAATATCAGCAGAAGGATAACTGATCGTGTTCCATTGGTAAGTCAAAGCAGAAGTTGCAGTGACAATAATACCATGAATGAATCCATCACTTTGAGAACAAGATGGTTCTTTGATAACCATATTGGTGGTATCTATTTTGGGAAGATCCGATCTCTTAATCGTAACATCATCTGTAGCATCACTACAAGGTGCATTTGCAATCGACCATCTGAATACATTGTTTCCTAATCCCAGTGCCGTTACTGTTGTATTTGGCGAGTTCGGACTGGTAATGGTCCCACTGCCACTTACTACTGTCCATTTTCCGGTTCCGGTAGCCGGTATGTTTCCTGATAAAGAAGCTGTATTACCACCACAAATAATCTGATCCTGTCCGGCATTGGCTGTAGACGGAACTCCTACACCGGTAATGGTAACATTGCTTGTTGTGGAACTGCATGGAGGATTGGAAATTGTCCATTTGAATACATTGGGTCCTACTCCCAGTCCGGTGACTGTGGATTTGGGATCATTTGGTGAAGTGATGGTTCCTTTGCCACTTACCAGTGTCCAGGTTCCGGTTCCTGCGGTTGCTACGTTTGCATCAAGTGTCGCATTTGTTCCGCAAACGGTTTGGGCAGCACCTGCGACAGCCGTCGTAGTTGCAGGATTAACTGTAATTTTTACGGTATCAGTGGAATTACCACTTGCACAAGTTGCATCTGATGCTCTTAAATAAGTTTCGTAGGTTCCCTGCGTGTTGTAGGTAACAGTATGAGGTCCAACAGTAGTAGCTGTTGAAGGAGTTGCTCCGTTAAATGTCCATTTCAATGCATCATAATTATTGGATCCTGATCCATTAAAAGTTACTGTTTCACCGATACAAGTTGTTGTACCCGATACGGTAATATCTGCGAACGGACCCAGGAACGTACCGGTACCCCCGAATTTGATGGTGAATCCGGCTGCGGAACTAAAGTTATTGACCATTAATACATATGTTTTACCTGCAGTCATATTCACATATTGCAGGTAACCGTCTTTTTGATTATCACAGTTAATAGGTTCATTCCAATCCGTACTGTTCATATCCAATCCAACAGCACCATTCACCACTAGGGTTGTGCAGGCAGTCGCCGTACATCTCAAAATAGTGCGGGATGGTGAGCATGCATTGGTACTGGTTCCTGGCAACTCATATAAAATAAAGTCAAGGTCATTTGTAGGGTCATTCGGTATGATATCAAAAGTTAATGTTCCGGCCTTTGCACAGGTCCATTTATACCAGGAGGAATTGGATTCTAAAGGTTGCGTATACGGAGGTTGTAGATTTCTAAAACAAGAATTAGCTTCTATCTCTTTATTGTTTTTTCCACCCCCGCTTAATCCGGCAACTTTAACATCTGTACGGTCACATAATTTAACAGCACCGTCACAGTCTGCACCAGGATTAACAGTAGGCGTGTAATTGCTGATACAGAACTGGAATGTTCCACGGTTACCAGAGGTGGTACCTATTCTTATCAGGTAAGTAGTGCCGGGAATCAGGGAACCTTTGTAAAGAGAAGTAACATCTGTAGCACCATTACTACAAGCAAGTTCAAAAACAGTTCCTGTACAGCTACCACTATAAAGTACAATGTTGGGTCTTCTCATTGTTCCGTTTGTACCTCCGCTTTGTACAGACATCTGCACATCAGTTCCAACGGCTGTAAATCTGAACCATACGTCATAAGTGGCTCCTGCTGTCCAGCAATTTGGTATCCCTAAGTTATTTGCAGCCGGTGTGGAATTGACACTACTATATTGCCCGCGATTGGAGCAATAATTGTTCAAATTAGAAAGTGTAACCGCATTGGCACACTCGTTTCCTTGTGATTTCACCTGTATACTTGCAACAATTGCAAATAAACAAATTAGGAGGATTTGTTTAGAGATTTTCATAACGTAATAATTTTAAACAAGATGTAATTAGAGAGTATATAGTTGCAAATTACATCTATTTTCTAACATTTTTATTAACAATTCGAAAAAGGATCTGAAAAATCAGATGAACAGGAGGATTTGTACAATCAACAACCAGTTAAATTAAATAAAAAAAGGTCTGAATACACATTCAGACCCTGATACGTTACCAGTTCAGAAAAAGTTCGTTTATTATCTTAAAAGTGTCACCTGACCAGAATAAATATAGGGTTCCTTACCATCCTGCCGCTTCAGTCTTAATATAAAATAATAGGTCCCATCCGGTGCGGAAGCACCACTTAATAAGTGTCCATCCCAACCCGCATTCTTTTGATCCCAGGAATAAAGCTTAAGCCCCCAGCGATCGTAGATCTCACCTGAAATTTCAGTTATCCCCGTAGAGTTCACTGTAAAAACATCATTTATTCCATCTCCATTCGGTGTAAACACATTGGGAATTTCCACCCTGAATTTTTCATAAACGATGATGCGTATCCGCATGGTGTCCGGACACTTATTATTGTCAGAGGCCACTAGAACAGCATCGTATTCATCAGGTTTTACATATACGAAAGAAGAATTTTTATCTGTTGACGTACTAACCCCGTCAAAAATCCATAAATAGGTATCGGAACCGGTACTGTTATTGGTAAAATTAACACTCAGCGGATCTTCACCCGTATATACATTGGGTGTAAATACAGCCACAGGTGTAGGATCCTTTATGACATCCGTTTCTGCGGTTTTTATGCATCCGGTACTATCATTTTTCACTGTTAATG
>CAZMRM010000244.1:0-4306 GCA_964568515.1 uncultured Chitinophaga sp.
ATCACACGTCCACTTGCCCCTATCGGTTTACCCATATCCAGTGATATTCTCATGGATCTTTCATACTGTTGAGACTGAAAATGTATGGAACGCAATGGAAATGGTTGACAATAATAACTATAGATATAAGTATGCGGAACAGGTTCCATAATACTCAGTTCCCGTTCTTTATAAGGGAAAAAATGATCGCTGATTTTCCCATCTTTTGTTATTTCAATTACTCCCTGGGCATGAAGCCCAAGGAAGATAGTTCCGTTACTGTCTACGCAAAAAGAAGTCTTAACCGTGTTTAATAACATTTTTTGAAGCTGATCATTGTATTGAAAAGGATAGATCTTTCCTTTATAATAGTAGGATAGCTTACAGGATAGTGGTACAAACCAAATTCGTTCAAATTGATCTTCATAGATTTCAAAAACTGTATTATCCGGAAGCCCATCATCGATTGAAAAATTCTCGAATTCATATCCGTTAAAACGACTTACCCCATTTCCTGTTGCAAACCATATATAGCCTTTTGAGTCCTGTTTTACCTGATACACTTCCGAACTTGGCAGTCCGTCTTCC
The DNA here is from genome assembly GCA_964568515.1 of uncultured Chitinophaga sp. Lineage (GTDB taxonomy): Bacteria > Bacteroidota > Bacteroidia > 2-12-FULL-35-15 > 2-12-FULL-35-15 > 2-12-FULL-35-15. The sequence goes on from CAZMRM010000244.1 coordinate 568, forward strand.
ACCGTATAGTGCCGGTAAGCAGGATGAGGATCCTGGGCATTACCTGTAATGCCTGACAAAAGCATAAAAAAGAGTTGACAAACACTCCAGGTGCTTTTAGTAATTTTTTTCACAATGATTAACCGCTGAATTTAAAGCCTGTTCATAATGTTGAAAAAATAAAAATGTTGGATGATGCCCCGGTTAATCGTAAAAAAACAGGCATATGACGATTGATAGACATAATTTGTTTTAAGTGCATTGGAAAGCTATTTTTTTCCTTCAATTTTTTAAAGGTACATAAAAAGTTGTTGTGGTCGGAAAGCACATTTTACAAGGTGCCCGTAAAAAAAGAATAATATTATTTTAATAAAATACAGATCAGCTTATGGGTAACTTAACAATAAAATTACTACTTTTGCAACCTCTTAAATAAATAGGTGGGTTATTTTGCTGAAAATCAGCAAAAATACACCAAAATTGAAATCAGGAACACAATGAAAAATATTAAGAACATTGCCATTATTGCTCACGTTGACCATGGTAAAACTACGCTGGTTGACAAAATTCTGCATACCGGTAAATTATTCCGTGAAAACCAGGAATCCGGAGAGCTGATTTTGGATAACAATGATTTGGAGAGAGAACGCGGGATCACAATTTTGGCGAAAAATGTATCAGTACGTTATAAAGGAACAAAGATCAATATCATCGATACTCCGGGCCACGCCGACTTTGGCGGGGAAGTGGAACGTGTGTTGAACATGGCGGATGGGGTTGTACTACTTGTCGATGCGTTTGAAGGTCCCATGCCTCAAACACGTTTTGTAACCCAAAAAGCACTTGCTCAAGGGAAACAGGTAATATTGGTAATTAACAAGGTAGATAAACCAAACTGCCGTCCGGATGAAGTACATGATCAGGTATTTGATTTATTTTTCAACCTGGATGCAACAGAACAACAATTAAATTTCAGAACGGTCTATGGTTCTTCCAAACAGGGATGGATGGGGCCGGACTGGAAAGCACCAACTAACGATATCACCTATCTGTTAGATACGATTATTGATTATTTTCCGGAACATCCGGAAGCACCGGGAACCTTGCAAATGCAGATTACTTCATTGGATTATTCATCCTTTGTTGGTCGTATTGCCGTTGGTCGTGTTTCAAGAGGTGAAATTAAAGAGAATATGCCTGTTTCTGTTGTAAAACGCGATGGTTCCATTGTTAAATCACGCATCAAGGAATTATTTACTTTTGAAGGACTCGGCAAAGTAAAAACAACCGAAAGCATTACATCCGGGGAAATTGTTGCTGTTACCGGTATTGAAGGATTTGAAATTGGCGACACCATCGCTGATTTTGAACAACCGGAAGGATTAACCCCTATCGCTATTGATGAACCAACAATGAACATGTTGTTTTGTATCAATAATTCACCATTTTTTGGTAAAGAAGGAAAGTTTGTTACTTCACGGCATCTGCGTGATCGCTTGTTTAAAGAATTGGAAAAAAATCTTGCATTACGCGTGGAAGAAACAAATTCAGCTGATTCTTATCTGGTATATGGCCGTGGAATTCTCCACTTATCTGTACTAATTGAAACCATGCGTCGTGAAGGATATGAAATGCAGGTGGGGCAACCACAAGTAATCATCAAGGAAATTGATGGTGTGAAATGTGAACCTGTCGAATATTTAACAGTTGACGTACCTGAAGAATCCGCCGGTAAAGTCATTGAATATGTCAGCCAACGCAAAGGTGATATGCTGTTAATGGAACCCAAAGGGGATTTGCAACATTTGGAATTTGAAATTCCTTCACGTGGGATCATTGGTTTAAGAAATAATATTCTAACTGCTACAGCCGGTGAAGCTATTATGGCACATCGCTTCAAAGCATTTGAACCATGGAAAGGTGTAATTCCAAGTCGTAACAATGGCGTACTGATTTCCGGAGAACAAGGTACCGCTATTGCTTATTCGATTGATAAATTGCAAGACCGCGGTAAATTTTTTGTTGAACCCGGCGAACCTATCTATTCAGGTCAGGTAATCGGAGAAAATAACCGTCAGGATGATATGGTTATAAACATTACAAAAGAAAAAAAATTAACCAATATGCGTGCCTCCGGATCGGATGATAAAATGCGCATTGCACCAAAAATCAATTTTTCATTGGAAGAAGCAATGGAATACATTCAAGGCGATGAGTATGTTGAAATTACTCCAACCAGCATACGTCTGCGCAAAATTTTATTGGATGAAAATGATAGAAAACGTCAGGAAAAAAAGATGGTTTCTTAGTCATCAACATAAATATCCCCTAATTCCTATCTAGAGGAGTGCCAAATAAAACACCCTTGCAGCCAATGCAGGGTGTTTGCTTTTTTATCCAACCGCTTCCAATGAAAACTTACAAAAAATTCATTTTTTAGTCATCCGGAAGTGATGGTTTCCGCTCTGTTTTCTTAGACAAGTACAAAAAACCAAACATCGCGGTTATACCTAAGAGTATAAAAAAACCAAACATCACCTGGAATCCGAATGCATCTGCAATCCCAAGACCGATAAGTGGTGCAACAATATTTGCCAGGCCATAGGAAATGGAATACAATGCCGCATACTGGCCTTGCCTTTCCTTAACTGGTTTGGATAAAGAATAATTCATCATAAAAGGCATACAAAATATTTCTGAAAGAGTAATCAAAAAAACATACAGAACCGACCAGATTAACAATCCATTTCCCAGCTCCAATATTAAAAATGAAATTGAAACACAAACACATCCCAACATGATATAACGAAAAAAGTTGTTCCGTTTTTTTTCCAATAAAGTAATCAAAGGCATTTCTATCAATACAACCAATAATCCATTTAATCCCATTAATAAACCAATCGTATCTTCGTTGTAATGGCATTGTTTATTAAAGTATTGCGGCACACTTGCAAACAATTGAAAAAAACCGATCCCATACAAGGCGACCATTGCCACAAAGAACAGATACAACTTATCTCTGTAAGCAGATGACTGTTTTGTCATTTCTACTTTTTCAGATGTTAAACCTGTTTTGTACTGTTTTGGTAAAAAAAAGAATAACAGTCCTGCCGCTGCAAACCCGGTCATGATATCAATGAGATACAACCAATGATAACCAATATACATAGCAATCAATCCTCCCCCCGCAGGTCCTACCGAAAATCCTAAATTAATTGCCAGCCGAATTAATGAAACGGAACGTGTACGATTTTCCGGCGTGCTAAAAGCAACTGTAGCTTTAGAAATAGCAGGCCGAAAAATATCTGCCAAAAAAGAATAAAGAAAAATAACTGCCGACATCGTAACGGGTGTCCGGGCAATCAAAATAAAAAGCAGTACCAGACTACTGCTAATAAGTGAAAAAATCATGATACCTGTTGGATTCCTTCTGTCTGTCAGCCATCCTCCCGTATAAACACCCATCACACTCCCGACACCATAAAAGCTCATACAAATTCCCGCTTCGGCAATTTCAAAGTGCAGCTCATTTGTAAGATAAAGAGAGGTAAACAACAGTACCATGGAGCCACTGCGATTGATAAACGTCACCACAGACAGTATCCAAATAGTGGGTTGAAGATTACGAAATGATTCTTTATATAAATTCAGGACGCGAAACATATTTTTTTTTACTGATTAACATCTTACCATCACCTTATCAATGATTTTTTGTTTTACAGGTTATCACGGCTTCCTGCAACTTTAAATCATTATCTGT
>CAZMRM010000244.1:4316-5101 GCA_964568515.1 uncultured Chitinophaga sp.
TCCGGTATCGTCAATTTTGAAATGGACCCGGAAACCCTTCTTTGTAAAAAAACAAAGCCGCCAACGGAAGGTAAACGGTAAAACCATTGAACCATTACGGTTGATACAGGTAACAATAAAAAGGGTCCAGATGGTTGGTTGAAGATGGGTAATTGACTCTTTACACAAATTAAGAATCCGAAACACACAATTTAAACATTCATTCTCAGTCATACACTTCTATAAAAAAAATGCTCTTTTAAAAAGAGCATTTTGTATTCTTAAATCGCTGCCTTTTCTATATATCTATGAAGCGGGCTTTACCACTTCCTGCAATTTCATGCTTTTTGCTGACTCCAGCATCAATTGAATCTCCTTTTCCGAAAAATGCTCTTCTTTTATGTCTTCAATAAGATAGTATACCGGTCCAACCTTTTCTACAGTATAAAAATGAAACTCCGGTTCAGTGATCGCAGATTCCCAAAACAGGGTGCCGGGTTCTTCCTTAAGGTATCTTTTGAATTTATTTATTTCATCACCTGCTATATCACTTTTCTTTAGTGTAATGTCCCCTTCCCCTTCCGAAATGGATAATTGAAAATTGCGTCCTACTTTAATTTCCGTAGCTCCCCAGGATTGATCTGTCACCTCTAATTTTCCAATGGAGGAATCAGGAACAGTAATCACCAATGAATTTCCATTTACCTTCAGTTCTAACTCCATCATTCCAGGTTCTACACTGGCTACTCCCTCTTTTTTTGTATTATTACAACCTGGGCTAACGATAATGGCAGATAGGACCAATA
>CAZMRM010000244.1:5111-6318 GCA_964568515.1 uncultured Chitinophaga sp.
TTGCAATGTGGCTTAGGGTACGTTTTAAAAGGTTAAAAACATAATAAAATTACTTTCTTCATCTGTTTAAATGTTGGTGAACACACAAATATATAGATTACAGAACAATATCAAAAACATTTATGATTTTTGACCTGCCACAGACGATATCTTTAAACAACACTTATACAATGAAGGTGGAAGAACTTCAGACAATTGTTTGATCCGATAGCGAATTAAAGATCCATCCGAACAAATAAAGAATTATTTTCGTACCTGGTCTCCATAAATCATCCATTATCCATACACTAAACAAATGAAGGTTCGCTTTTCGCCACATACACTTTATTTTAAACATCCTTTTAAAATTGCTCATGGAACACGTTCTTCAACGCCCATAGTGATCATGGAACTGGAACATGAAGGTGTAACAGGATATGGTGAAGCAAGCATGCCTCCTTATTTGGGAGAGAATCATGACAGTGTACAAATCTTTTTAAAGAAAGCTTGTCCTCTCCTTCTTTCTGCAAACCCGTTGAATTTTGAACCTGTTTTAAAAAGCATTGATTCACTTTCAGCAGGAGACACTGCAGCAAAGGCAGCCATTGATATTGCCTTTCATGATCTGAAAGGGAAGCTATTGAAACAACCTTGCTGGAAAATGTTCGGTTTAAAGAAAACGCATACTCCTTATACCAGTTTTACTTTAGGTATTGATGATGCTCAAACATTGGCCATAAAAATCAAGGAAGCGAATGCGTTCAGGATTTTAAAAGTAAAGCTGAACGGAGAAGGGGATAAGAATACGATCCGGACCATACGTGAGCATACGGACAAACCTCTTGCAATCGATGTAAACCAAGGATGGAAATCGAAAGAGCATGCTTTGGAAATGATTGAATGGCTTATGGACAAAAATGTTTTATTTATCGAACAAGCACTTTCCAAAGAGAAGCCCGATGATGCACGTTGGCTGTTTGAAAGAAGTCCCTTACCTCTGTATGCAGATGAAAGTGTACAACGTCTTTCAGACATGGGAAACATTAAAGAATGTTATCATGGAATCAATATTAAACTGATGAAATGCACAGGCCTCCATGAAGCATATAAAATGATCAGCTGTGCCCGTGAGTTTGGACTAAAAGTTTTGATAGGTTGTATGAGCGAAACCTCTTGTGCCATATCTGCGGCAGCACAACTTACTCCTCTTGCTGATTATGCCGACTTG
>CAZMRM010000245.1:0-6285 GCA_964568515.1 uncultured Chitinophaga sp.
AGTCACTTAAAAAGCAATGCAACCCCCTGCAGAGGTTTTAATTTATATACCCCTGCCACAATTACAAATTATTTATCTTTGCTGTATGGAAACTGAAATTCATACTGCTTATTACTCCTCCCCTATCGGTCTTATTGAAATCACCGGAAACGAAGAAGGTATTCTGGGTGTTTATTTCATGGATACAAAAAAGAAGATCACTAATAACATACACCCCTGTTTAAAAGAATGCATTTATCAGCTGGATGAATATTTCAAAGGAATCAGAAAGGAATTTGGTTTAAAGTTAAATCCCAAAGGAACAGCTTTCCAGCAAAAAGTATGGAACCAGTTATTATCTGTTCCTTTTGGTAAAACAGCTTCCTATTTAGATATTTCCAAATTAATCGGTAATGTAAAAGCAACCCGCGCTGTTGGTAATGCCAATGGCTGCAATCCTATTTCAGTGATCGTACCTTGTCATCGTGTAATCGGTGCAAGTGGCAGCCTGGTAGGTTATGGCGGAGGAATAAAAAGAAAAGAGTGGTTGCTTAATCATGAAAGGAACATCCTTCATGGTAAACAAACCACTCTTTTCTGAGTTACTGAATTTACCCGTTTATTCCAGCTTTAAGATCCAGGCATCTTTATATTCTGTTTTGTATTTGACCATATTGGTTTCCGCCTCTGCCTGTTTATCAAATCGTATAGCGTATACATAATATGTTTTTGTGGTACCATTCTGTATTATCTGTGTACTGTTGTATCCTTTGATCAGGTTAGACTGTTTGAATTTAGTGGCATTCTCTTTATTATTAAAACTGCCGATAATAACATAGTAACCGCCCATAATCGTTAAACCATTTTCATCAACGAAAGTATTGCTAGTAGAAGTACGCATCAGACTTTCCGTAAGATTTACACTTCTTGTTTTGGAAGATGAATCCCTTATCATCAGGCGTTCTGTCTTCATCTGATCTAATTCGGCTTTTAAGCGTTTTACTTCGGCATCATTGGTATCTGCTTTTATTTTTAAATTTTGTAATTCCAGATCATAATTGGTTTCGGTTCCATCCGTTTTTCTCGCTTCTTCTTCAGCATATGTATCTTTCACTTTTCCAAAAGAGAAACCTAACAATAGTTCGGAGGAAGGACCTATATTACTGGTTGTTGAAGTTATACCAAAATCATAAGCATAACCTACGCTTAAACCTTTGAATCGTATTCCGGCGCTAACTGCCAGCGCATTATTGCTATGATACGTGGCTGCAACCCATCCCACTTTTTTCCAGTCAAGCACCAGATTTGCATCGTATTGAAAAATAGAACTTTCAAAGTATCGACCCATTAACAATGGATATATGGTAATTTCCTTTTCTTTTACAACATCGAAAATATATTTCAGAGAAGCCTGATAACTACGCTCCAGATTGTAATATGTATTCTTTCCATCTCCGTTTGTATATTTAATGCTGTTCCCGAATACCTGTGGCACTGCTACTCCTATTTCAAATTTTTTCACCTGATAGGCCAATCCAAAATCGGCGCTAAATACTGCTTTGCTTTGGTTTCCCCAATTCAATACAGGATCGTTCTTATCACGAACCACAGCTTTTGAAAAGTCGATTTTTGTATTAATGATTCCTAAAGCCACTCCAAAAAATAAATTATTATCCTCCGCAATTTTAACTTTGTAAGAGTAGTTTACAAAAGCGCTCATGCGACTGATGATATCCGTATTGTCGGCATTGAGATTTAATCCCAATCCTATATTTTTAGCCTGAATAGGGCCATCAACCGTCAAATAGCTGGTCTGAGGAGCGCCAGACACACCGGTCCACTGAGAACGATGCGTTAAAAATGCATTCACATCTTGTTTGGTACCGGTTAGAGCCGGATTTGTTATAAACTGATTGTTATAGTATTGGCTGCTTAATGGAACTTGCTGTGCAATGGCAGGTCCGGCAGATAAAAGCAGTAAAAATTTTATAATTGAATTTTTCATAAGCGCTTGTTTTTGTAATAAAACATTCCTAAAAATTAGTTTATAAATTATATCGCTATTTATCTTGTCCCAGTATTGTTACGGCTCCTTTCAGCACTTTCGCATCGCCTTCAAACTTGATGACGTAGTAGTAGGTTCCGTCAGCCAGTATTTTGCCGTCATCAGTACCATTCCAGGTATTGTCATAAGAATCAGAAGTGTACACTTCCTGCCCTTGTCTCGTTAAGATAGAGACTTTGGTGCGCGGGTAACTTTCAATATTCTGAATGATCCAGGTATCATTGAAGCCATCGCCGTTTGGTGTGATCAGATTGGATACGATCACATTGTAATCGCTGTTCACAAAGATAGTTACCGAATCGATAGCCGAACATCCGTTTACATCGATTACCAGTAAACTATACAGGGTAGTCACTTGTGGTGCAGCCACCGGATCTTGTAAGGATGCGTTATCCAATCCGGCAGATGGATACCAGTTCCAGCTTGCAACAGCTGTATTGCTGCTACCATGCAATATAACCGATTTACCTAAACTGATGGTTGTATCATTTCCGGCAGAAATAACCGGGAAATCATTAGCAGTTACAGTCACCGCCCCAGTGGATGAACATCCGGTAAACAGATCCGCAATTTGTAAAGTATATGCACCTGTTGTTTTTGCAACAATGTTTTGGGCCGTATTCACACCATTCCATAAGTAGCTGTAATTTCCGGAAGAAGCAAATAACAGGATGCTGTCGCCTGTACAGAAGTTAAATTTGCCGGAGCTTGAAACAATGGTTGCCGGTGGCAAGGCGTTTACAACAACTTTTACAACGGAGGTGTCCCTACAACCATTATTGGAAGTTAATTCCAGTATGACGTCATAAGTCCCTGCTGCGGCATAGGTATGAGCCGGACTTGCAAGCAAAGAAATTGCTCCATCTCCAAAGCTCCAGATCGTGTTTACGATAAATCCGGAAGAAATGGTGGAAGTATTTTTAAACGTGGTTGTTTTTCCATAACAAACTGAATCAGCAGTGAATGAAGCCACAGGAGCCGGCAACAATGAAACCATCGAGGAGTTTGAATTTGCGGAAGGGCAATTTCCACTTTGTACAACTGCTCTGTATTCAGTCGTTTGCAAGATGTTGGAATAAGAGAATGTATCACCTGTATGTGCAATTGGCGTCCAGGTAACTCCATTATCGATGGAATATTCCCAATTTTTGATGGTACCAATATATCCCGTCAATATTAATGAACCGCTGTTCGAACCGGCACAGGCTCCGGAAGAACCGGCACTGACCGTTCCTCCAACAGAAAGCGGATTCACAAATAATGTTACCACATTGGAAGAGTCCGGATCACATACATTGTTTTTTGCAATAACGCGATACCAGGTGGTGGTAGTCAGATTGGTATAAGTTAATGAATCGCTGCTATTGGCAATGCTTGTCCAGGTTGCACCTGCATCCGTTGACTGAAGCCATTGTAAATTACCAGTGTATCCTGTTAAATGAAGGGTTCCGTTGTTAGAACCATAACAAATACTATCACTTTCTGATAATGTACCGGCTACCGATCCCGGAACAATGAAGAACATACCTACAGCAGAAGTATCGCTGTTACACAAGGTAGCAACAACTGCTCTGAATAAAGTTGTGTCTTTAATATCCGAATAAGTTAGTGAAGTGGTGGTAACAGGTATGGTTACCCAGGTTGTTCCCCCGTCTGTTGATTGTTGCCAGTAACTTACATTTCCAACAGATCCGGCCAGGTTAATCGTTCCACTGTTAATGGTATCACACTCAATAATGTTGGCAATGGTACCACCTACGGCAATTGGATTTACAAGTATGGTTATCACATTGGATGTATCCGTACATGTGCTGTTGCTGGCAACTGCCTTATAAAGCGTTGTTACTGTAAGATTGGTATAGATCAATGAATCCGAGGTATTGCTTATAACTGTCCAGGTAATACCTGCATCAGTTGATTGTGTACCGGCGATGGCTTTGGAACCTATTGAAAACACACCAACCGTAGAGGTATCATTGTTACAGGAAGTTGAAAGAACAGCTCTGAATAATGTTGTATCTTTTATATTGGTATAAGTAAGAGAAGTAGTTGTTACGGGAATATTCACCCAGGTGGTACCGCCGTCAGTGGATTGTTGCCAATAGTTGACATTTCCAACCGAACCTGCCAGGTTAATGCTTCCGCTGTTAATGGTATCGCAGGCCACGATGTCTGCAACGGTACCACCTACTGCCAATGGTATTATGGTAACGGCAACATGGGTTGAAGTATCCGGTGTACAATCTCCGCTTTTCACTTTTACATAATAAAGAGTGGTAATGGTAAGATTGCTGTATACCAATGAATCAGTCGTATTGGCAATGGTTGTCCAGGTAGCACCATTATCTTCAGATGCTTGCCAGCTTTCAATAACCCCTGAGTATCCTGTTAAGCGCAATGTTCCCGAATTGTTTCCTTCACATGCGGTAGCGTCTGCAGATAATACACCGGGGACTGCCGCCGGATTCACGTATACAATTCCTATGGCAGAGGTATCTTTACCACAAAAACCTGTGGTTAAAACAGCTCTGAAGTAAGTCGTATCTTTTAAATTCGTATAATTCAGTGTAGTCGTTGTGTTGGCAATTGAGTCCCAAACAAGACCATCAACAGAAGATTGCCAGTATTCAACAGTACCTGCTGATCCGGTTAATGTTAATGTACCATTATTGGTCGTATCACAAACCGATACGGAAGCAATGGTTCCGCCGATCGGATTGATAAGAACCGCAAGCGTTACAACAGTTGATGTATCCTTGCTGCATGTGCCGCTTTCTAACAATACCCGGTAAGAAACAGTAGTTGCGATATTGGAATAAACCAAAGAATCGGTTGTATTGACTACAGGTGTCGGCCCCCAGGTAACACCATTATCAGTGGATTGTTGCCAGCCGGTAATCGTACCAAAGTAACCCGTTAAATGAAGTGTTCCTGAGCTTCCTGCACATAAAGAGCTGTCAGAAGGTAATGAACCACCTTCTGCTTTTGGAAACACATTTACAGTGGCAACAGTTGATGGATGATTTCCGCAGCCTGCATTTCCTACCACTGCCCTGTATTGTGTTGTTTGCTTTAAATTGGTGTAGCTTAAAGAAGCTGTGCTATTCGGTATGGGTGCCCAGGTTGTTCCTCCGTCAACAGAAGATTCCCAGTTCACAATAGTACCTGCATGACCCGATAATACTAATGTTCCACTGTTTGCCGTGTCACAATGTGTAGTTCCTCCCGAAAGTGTTCCTGCATTGATCCCTTCCTCTACACGAATAGTAGCAATGGAAGAAGTAGTACCGGTGCAATTTCCGTTTTTAACAAACACACGGTAAGAGGTAGTTGTTGCAAGGTTCAGGTATGCCTGTGTAGTAGTTGTATTTCCAAGTATCAACCAGGAAATTCCTCCATCGGTTGAAAATTCCCAGTGTTGAATAACGCCTGTATAACCAGATACGGTCAACGTACCACTATTTGCATTTTTACAAACCGTATCGCTTCCTGCAAGCACACCTCCTACGGAAAGCGGATCAACAGTGATGACAGCAACGGACGAAGTATCATTAGAGCAGGCACCACTTTTAACAAGTGCACGGTAAAAAGTAGTTGCATTTATATTGTTATAGGTTAAACTTGTTGTTGTGTTAGCAATGGTAAGCCATGTGGCTCCATTATCAGTAGAAGATTCCCAGTTTTGAACAGTTCCCACTCTTCCAGAAAGGGTAAGTGTACCCGTATTGGACCCGCTGCAAACTGTTGCACTTCCGGATACGGTACCTCCGACTGATAACGGATTAACTGTTACGGTAGCAGTGGCCGAATTGGTCTCTGCACAGCTTCCGTTTTTAACCACCGCTCTATATATAGTATTGTTAGTAAGATTCAGATAATCGTTAGTGACAGTTGTATTGGAAAGTGTGTTATAAGTACCACCTCCGTTGACAGAATATTCCCAGCGAACCACATTTCCGTTATTACCGGTTAAAGTAAGCGTCCCGGAATTATTTCCATAGCAAACATTGGTACTGGAAGTTATTGTTCCACCCATAGATGGTGCAGAAACGGTAATTGTATCAATAGCAGAAGTGGCACTGGCACAAATTCCGCTTTTAACTGTTGCTCTGTAATAAGTAGTTGCAGTAAGATTGGAATATGCCTGTGTGGTGGTGACGTTTGCAATTGGTGTCCATGTGATACCATCGGTTGACGATTCCCAGTTTTGAACAGTACCTACATGCCCGCTTAGTGTAATA
>CAZMRM010000246.1:0-480 GCA_964568515.1 uncultured Chitinophaga sp.
GTTCTTGGTTCTACCTGTATCATTTAGTTCACTTTTTTTGTTAGGGGTTGAACAACACCATTACGTTCAACAATGACTGCATTTTGCTTTTCGTTGATATTGATTTTCGCTTTCGAAGGATAAATGAAGTAATATTTGTTGAATCCTTCTACTGCATCCGGTGCCGCAAAAATAGGTATGAAATTATGATCCTTACAGAACTTCACAAGCTCCGGACGGTTTTGTTTATCAATAGTAGCTACCTCATCAATGAAAAGCGCGATTTTGTTCAATTCATCGGTAATTGCCAGACGATTGATGATAGACATGATCATTACCAAACGAATCATCCGGTCCGTACCATCCGATTCTACCTGGTTAGCCAGATCCACACGTTTATCTGTTCCTTTAATATGAAGCAATAATTCGATAAATTTTAGCTAATTTCGATAGATATGATGAGGTCAGTAACGCCATTGCCTTCATGGCGCTTACTGACCT
>CAZMRM010000246.1:490-6252 GCA_964568515.1 uncultured Chitinophaga sp.
GTTTGTATATACCAAGTTCTTCGAAATGAACTTTTTTACCGCTATCCAAATAGGTATTCAGAATTTTTAAATTTTCCGATTGGTCAAATTCAAAACTCATTTGTCCATTGAACTCCTGTATGGAAGCAATTTTTTTCAACTCAACCATGATGCGCTCATTATCAATCAACTCAATTTTCATGGATTCAATATTGGATATACGTGTTTGAGAAAGTTTTTCGTTGAACTTGGTATATACAAACTGTTTGAACTCCTCATAACGTTTAAGTAAGGTATATGCAGGGTTTGCAAATTGTGTGGAGATGCTCGATAATAACCCGTCAATACTACGTTCTTTATCGGATAAGCAGGCAATTTCCTCTTCTACAAATTGTATGAATTGAATTTCATCTGCAGAGTTGTTACGCAAACGGTATTTTAAATTGTCGAACGTTGCATCTTTTTTAGCTTTCAGCTCTATACGATCCTTTTGGTGGATCTGGATTTTGGAATAGATGTAATCCAGGTTGTCATTTGTTTCATATTCGATCGGTTCTACCTGAATGGCTTCCACTTCAAACTTACGCTCTTTTAGTTCTTTTACCCGTACTTCCAAGCCGCGTTTTTCTTCCTGAAGTTTGTCGAACATGATCTGTTTTTGTGAAATTTCTTTTACCAGATCACTTAAAAACTCTTCCAGTTCTTTCTTTTCGGATGTTAATTTTTTTATGTCTTCTGTTACAAAACGGATCTGTTTTTCCAGCTGTGGTTTGCTTTCAATCCGTTTAACTTTTTCCTTGATGAGTTCAATCTCATTCAGAATGCTTTTAAGTTTGGAATCGATCTTTTCTTTATCAACAACGGTTTTCAAAAGTTCTTCCGTTTGCTTTTTCTCTGTTTGTAAAACCTTTAGCTCCTCTTTTAATTCTTTAACAGAACGGAATTCTTTTAATTCGATTCCTTTAATATCAATCTCACCATCAAAAATATTCAAGAGTTTATCTGAAATCTTTTTAACGGGCTTTTTGATTTCTTTACTGGACAGACTGGTTACCTGTTCCGATAAAACAGAGTTTAGCAACTGCTTCACGTCTTCATTATCAGAGATTTTATGAATTAACAGGTTGTTGTAGTTATCAATTTGATTTTCCAGTGAAGCAATTTGACCGTTTACTTTATCAATCCGGAGTTCCAGCTGTTTACTGGAAAGCTTTTGACTTTCAATGGTAGTAAAACGTGTTTCAATATCTTTACGATCCTTGTCCAGGTTGCGCAAGGATTCTTTTAAGAAATCAACAGTTTCAAATTTATTTACTTCATCCAGTTCTCCTTGCTTCTCAGCCAACAGGTTGGTTTTGTTTTTGATTTCCGCGTTTTTTTCTCCGATATAAGAAGCATAGTTCAGTTCCTTTGGTTTTAAAATTTCGTTGATCTCATTATGAACTGCGGCAATGTGACGCCCCCTTTCAATGGAAGATATTTCCAGTTCAGGGATGGCCGCCGAATAGGATGTATTAAAAGCCGAAATCAATTCTCCTACAATTTTTGTTTTGGAATTATAGGTTTTTACCAGTTCACGAAACTCAAGAAAGTCGGTACGTACGGATTTAATACTTTTTATTTCCTCATTGATACGTAAAAGGTCAATGATGTCTTTTTTATTTTTCTGTGAGAAATTCAGACTCTCATTTTCTCGGTTATCCGCAATGATCAATGATTCTTTTAATGTTTTATTGGTGATCAGTTTGGAGTTGATCAGGTAACGGTACACTTTTGAAAAGTTGTTGCTAAGACCATCCGCTTTTACGGTGTCTTCTAACCAAACCACAGCATTGTTTTTGGTGCCGCGGTGGTACACATGATTAAACACATCGGATTTGGTGTTGAACTTACTGTGCACAATACCTTTTTCATTTAACAAGGCCAGTGTTTCATCAAAGTTTCTTAACCGCTGATGTGCACCTTCATTCTCAAAGAAAAATTCTTCTTCGTATTCATTGTCAATTTTATAATATTCCAATTCTCCGTCTGTATTGCGTTTTACGAGAATGCAATAGTATCCCAGTTTATTGACTTCAAAAACAAGGAAGCTTTTATTATGTGTAGGAAAATAGTGATGTATGGTTTCTTTATCCCCTTTTCGCTGGCCACTGAACGACATTTTTTGTCCATCTACAACAAATAAAAAGTTCAATGCATAAATCAATGTACTTTTACCAATATTGTTAGGTCCTACCAGCTGAAGAGAATCGCAGTTGTCGAGCTTCAATTCGGCTTTGCCATACCCTTTTGAGTTAATTAAAGAAATACGTGTTAGCATTGTTTTATCTGTTTCAGAATTTGTATTCCCAAATATACTTCAATGCTTAGCCGGTATTAACGAAACAAACGGATGTTAACAATAAATGCTTGAGAATAGGGTAGATAAGAGGTGTTTTGTTAAAAAGTTTTAAGTTTTTAGAAGTTATTAAAATGGCTTTGAATTGAGCGATTTTTTCTTATTATAGAGGTAATTTTTTTCAGTTCAAGAAGAATCAATATCCTCTTTTAGTTATCTGCTTAATGCATAAATCGCAAAACTGGCCAACCAGTGGTCACCTCCATAGTTTCCGCTGGTAACAGCAGGTAAGGTTTGTTCCAGAAATCTTGTTGCGGTTTGCTCAAACAGAATTTTGTTTTTATTATCTGACGGTAAGGAGCTGGCTATTCCTTTCATGCACCAGGCACGGCTGAGTGTAAGTCCATCCAAATGCACAATTTGCAGATCAGTACGATCGCTAACAATAGGAAGTTGTAAAATATTTTGTATGCTTCTGTTTTCATAAAATGTATCGAACCAGTTTCCGAATTCTTTTTTTGATAAAACACGACGCATTAAATCGGCAATTTCAAGACTCGGACTCAAAAAATCTGTCCCATCCGGTTCAAGATAAGCAGGGGTTAATGTATTGTTGAGATAAAATGATTTTGCTTTTTGAATAATGGAAGTTTCAAAAGTAGTGTCTTTTACGGTACGCGCCCAATCCAGTGCAAATACAAGTCCAAATGCCGTATTGGGATGGACGCCTGTTCTGTTGGGATAGGTTTGTTTCGGCAAAAAAAATTTCCACAAGCTTACGATTTGTTTTGTAAGCGGTTGTAATGCCTGATACCATTGTTTTGCCAAGGGATCCTGAAAGGTGCATAGTTCTTCATCCAACTTCAGCAACCAGGCCCAGCCATAGGTTCGCTCAAATACGTTGCTGTTTTTAAATTGTGTAAAATAGGCGGCTTCTTCATTTAGTTTCTGTGGTTGAAAACTGTTGTTCAAAAGAGTAACAATACTGTCTTTAATTGAGATGTCTGGAAACTGTTTTAAAATTTTTATGAGCATCCAATGTCCATGAACACTGCTGTGCCAATCCAAACAACCATAAAATGAAGGATGTAATTGGCTGGGCAACATACTACTCTCCTGAGCAGAATTGATAACATGGCCCGTTTTATTCGGAAACTCTGTTGAAATACAATGCAAAGGTAAACGAGCCAGGCGTGTCGCCTGTTCTTCCGTAAGTATTTGTGAAATGCAGGATAACGAAATAAAACTTGCAAAGAGTAAATGGAGAGCTGATTTCATTTTTCAAAATTTTGTCAAATGTAAGAAAGGTGACAGATATTCCAGTATGTAACCAAAAAACTATCGCATCGCTGCTGAAAATCGGGTACTCACAACCTGCCAAGTTTAACATCATTGATAGCGCAACAGGTTGTTTTGGCCATCACGTAAATAACCCGTCAGATTGCCGGGTTTGTATTAGTAAGGAAACAATGAATAACTATAAATGAAAGCATTTTCAGGAATTAGTTTCAGCAAGCAATTGATCAGGAACATTTATTTCCTGCTGGAGTATATCCACCAGCATTTCTCCTTTTTCATCAATTTCCTGCAACGTCACCATTCGCAGCTGATTTCTAAGGGAGGGATCATGCTTTGTTTTAACCTTGATGTAATTATCTGTAAAGCCATGCATAAAGCCTTCTTTATGATCGGCTTCAAAAAGAACAAGACGTTGTTCACCGATGTGTTTTTCATAGAAATGACGCAGCTTTTTTGCAGACAGGATGCGTAGCATTTTATTCCGTTTTCTTCGAATGTGGACAGGTACACTATTCTTCAAATGAATGGCATCTGTATTATCCCGTTCAGAATAGGTGAACACATGCAGGTAAGAAACATCCAGTTCATTTAAAAAGTTATAGGTGTCTAAAAAATCTTCCTCTGTTTCACCCGGAAAACCGACAATTACATCCACACCAATGCAACAATGCGGCATGTGCTTTTTGATACTCATTACACGATCACTGTACAATTCACGTAAATAACGACGGCGCATGGCTTTTAATATTTTATTGCTGCCGGATTGAAGGGGGATATGGAAATGAGGTACAAAACGTTTGGATTGTGAAACAAAAGCAATGGTTTCGTCTTTTAATAAGTTAGGTTCTATTGAAGAAATACGAAAACGTTCAATACCCTTCACTTTGTCGAGCTCCTGAACAAGGTCATGAAAAGATTCTTTTCTTTGGAAGCCCGGAACTTCGGTGCCTGCCTGTTTTCCAAAATCACCAAGGTTCACACCTGTTAAAACAATTTCTTTTACCTGGTCGGCTGCTACTTTTTTGGCATTTTTTACAGCATTTTCAATGGTGTCGCTACGGCTACTGCCACGAGCTAATGGAATGGTACAGAAAGAACAGCTGTAATCACAACCATCCTGTACCTTCAAAAATACACGGGTACGGTCTCCAAACGAGTAGGCATCCACAAAAAAATTAGCCTCTTCAATTTCACAACTGTATACTTCTGCTTTGGGTTTTTTGCTCAGGTCATTCAAATAATTCAATAATTTGAATTTTTCAGAAGCACCAAGCACGAGGTCAACACCTTCTATACTGGCTATTTCTTCCGGTTTAAGCTGGGCATAACATCCTACAACAACAACATATGCATCCGGATTGATGGTGAGCGCCGATTTAACAATGAGTTTACACTCTTTATCGGCATTGGCAGTTACAGAACAGGTATTGATTACATAAATATCAGAAGATTCTTTAAAATCAACTTTCTCATAACCCTGTTCCTGAAACAAACGTGCTATAGAGCTTGTTTCAGAAAAATTGAGTTTACAACCCAATGTATGGAATGCTACTTTTCTCATTCGGAACGCGAATTTACTAAAAAAATAGCAATTTTAGCAATCGCTTGTGAATAGCAGCCCGGATAAAGGGGAGCTTCACATCTGTAATTGTTTACAAGACTGTTAATAATTGACCGGATCAACACAGGGTATGAACTCTAATATTTTCTTAAAATTGATACATATGAAATCTATGTTATTCGTATCCGTATTTTTATTTCTTTCCTGTTCTTCTCCCAAAACAAAGGAAACACGCACTGCATTTAGATACAATGAAATGGGAGCCGTTACTTCTCTTGACCCTGCTGCTGCCCGTAGCTTTGAAAATATATGGGTAGTGGGGCAATTGTACAACGGATTGGTAGAGCTAAGCGATTCATTGTCCATACAACCGGCATTGGCAAAAAAATGGGACATTTCCGAAGATGGTTTAACATACACTTTTCATTTACAAAACAATGTCTATTTCCATGATAACAGCTGTTTTGAAAATGATAAAGGCAGAAAGGCCACTGCACAGGATTTTGTATATACTTTTAATCGTTTACTTGATCCCAAAGTGTCCGGTGCTACTTCTCTTTTGGTTTTGGTTCAACAGCCGGACGG
>CAZMRM010000247.1:0-3747 GCA_964568515.1 uncultured Chitinophaga sp.
TCGCTTCCCCCGAAGCACAAAAGTCAATTCTAGCGGCTGTATTATACTTTTTGGCAGAGGGACCAGGTGCGCAACTTTTTATGATATTGATGGGTGTATCTTTTATTTTTTCTTCCCGAACAAATTTTTCTGAAATTTTAAAACGTGCAGCCATTATTTTAGCAGCCGGTTATGCGTTGAACTTTTTAAAGTTTGTACTACCGCTGTGGTTTAACCTTTTTCCTGACACAATCCTTATTGACTTGCAGGTTGGGAATAAGGCACCCGGATGGATATTCGTTTTTCTTACCGGAGACATACTTCAGTTTGCCGGTATTGCTTTGCTCCTTCTTTTTCTGATCCGGCGCCTGCCCTATTACCACTGGTGTTCTCTTGGGTTAGCATTAACTGTCTGTTTCATTTCACCATTTCTTTATGATTTACACAGCAATAATTTTATTATAAACTATTTATTTGAATTAATGGGGGGACAGCCTCCACGTGTATTTTTTCCTTTGTTTCCATGGATGACTTATCCTTTAGTAGGAGTGTTCATTGGGCATTATTTAAAACAAGGGAAGGAAAGCATATTTAAATGGATGGCAATGGCCGGTTTTCTTTTGCTATTCATTCCATTTGATGATCACATTACCTTTTACAGAACCAATCCCACAGGAACACTCGTACATACAGGCATTGCATTGGCCTGGATATATTTGTGGCATTTGGTATCTTCTTACGTAAAAGATAATTTTGTTTTCTCTTTCTTAAGTTACCTTAGCCGTAATATTACTTCCATTTATTTCATTCAATGGGTACTGATCATGTGGATCGTTCCTGTAGTTGGTTATCAAACTTTAAGTACTTATGCCTTGTTGTATTGTATCATAGCAATAATGATTATGGTACTGCTTATACAAAGAATAATTAATCTGAGAAAGCTTAGGTTACAATTAGCACCATCGGTAAGGATAAACGAATAAAGGATCGAATCTTAATTTTTAATTAGCTTCCGGGTTAATTTTTTGCCGTCAATGGTCATTGCCTGAATAAAGTAGATTCCTGAAACAACGGGTATGAATACATGCTCCTTATTGTCCGGTTGAATACGGCTGTCATATACTCTTTTTCCAAGAAGATTGTAAATGTAAAAATAAGAGATTGTATTTCCCAGGTGTATATATACATCGTCTGTTGATGCAGGATTAGGGTATATGAATAATTCCTGATCATTGAAGAAATCTTTTTCTATACGAATAATTTGCGAATAACTGCTGTTACCATCATAGTCAACTTGTTTAAGCCGATAGTAAAAACCGGAAAAATTAGCAACAGAATCAAAATAAGAATAGTGGAGGAGAGAGGTTGAATGGCCATGACCATTTACAATTCCAATGGAGGTAAATTCAATTCCATCCTCACTTCGCTGAATGATAAAATGACGATTGTTCTTTTCGCTTGCTGTGATCCAGTTCAATATGTTTCCTTTTATGGATCCTGTGCCACTCAGGAAGATTAATTGTATGGGCAATGGGTTAACAGTTGTTGAGCTGCCAAAAGTAAAATAATTGTTCATTGCTATATCCGTTTGAGCTTCGATGGAACCGGTGAATGAAGTTCCTTTTGAAGTAGCGCCTTTTATTTCCGTTCGCCATTGATCCGAAATGTTTGTATAGTGAGTTATTTTTAAATCATCGGGACGGATTGAATAAATACCACTAAAATTCCCTGACTCCCAGTATAGTTTAACGGTTGCATTGTCATTTTCAGATGCGCTGACAGTCCAGTATTCCCTTGAACTAATGTGATGCAGTTCCGCATTCATATTGCTGCTGATCTGAATCGGATCAGCCATGGAATAGGAAACCAAATATTGAATGGCTTCCTTGTTCTGTGCTGATTTTATACCCAACCGTGCCCACTTGTTTTTATTTCCTAAAGGAAATGTAAATTCTTCATTGGCAGTCAATCCTATTTTACCAAAAGGACCCTCAACAAAAGACTGTTCCGTTCCGCCAGCAGGTATTATCCTTCCGGAACTCCCGATAAAAAGCTGTTGTGCGGAGTTTGTTATTAATTTTCCTTTGTTTAAATGGAGTGTTCCTGGAATAAGAGTGGTCCGTGTCAGCTGAACACCGCCAGAAATAAGCGGACAAGAATTGTTAATGACAAGCTTTCCGGTTATGACGGAAGGTAGACCTGTTCCGGTTTCCTGATTCAAAAAGCCATTGTAGATATAGGTTGCGTTCCTGTGAAACAATCGTTTGCCTGTGGTTTGGATACAGCCAACCGATTGTATGCTGTCTATCCCCATTGTGTGACAGGTCATTAAAGTACCCTCTTGTGTCAGATGAAATGATCCGTTTTCATCTTCATGGGTTAATATGTTCAATCCCATATCAAGTATGCCCGCAATAAGAGTATAGGGGGCTTCTTGGGCTCCTGAACTGTCAGGTGATGCATATTGAATAATGTTGATATCTTCCTGTGATAGTGTCAATGAATCGGTTGGTGACACTTCCATTGCGTGAACCTTCAAATCGTACACCTGAGGCAATAGGTTGGTCTTTTTTCCATCAACGAAAATTTTATAAGCATTATGGCAAATCTGTTCGTACTTACTGATGTTTTCCATGTTTTCGGGTTGTGGTTTCATAAGAAATCGTTGTAATTGATTGCCTTCAAAGTGAAGCATTAACCGGTAAGAAGCATTTTTATCACCTGTTTCATTACCTTTATGATGAAATGAAATTATCGGTGAAACGGATGTATATATGAAATCCTTTTGTAAGTGGAGGTGATAATCCCTGTAAACATTGAATGCAGGGGTATGATCATCAGTATTTGGCCGGCCAATTTCCAATGATGAGGAGTGAAGAACAGAAACGTTTCCGTTGATAGCAATGTGTCGATTGTTAGGATAGAACAAACCTTCTTTGGATGAAATTTGTAGTCTGGAGTCATTCTGAAGGAGTAAGTCCCCTGCAATTTTGAAATCAATATCAGGAAAAAGAAGCCGTTCGGTACCTGTTGATTCAATTTGAAAATTTCCAAGTACCTCAAAACCTTCTTCTCCCAGCGTGCAGGCTTGATCTTGTTGTTTGCAGTTCCAGTGAATATTTCCGAAATGTTGTCCTCCATTTTTCAGCAAAATGGCTTTTTTGATTCCTGTAATAAGTACGGTAGATTTTGGTTCCCAGGATGCGCTTATTATTTCACCACCATCGGATGCATGAATGTATGAACCATTGTCAGGAAAATGAAGGGAAGAAGAGCTGCTGTTTGCGGCAACTGTTTTTGTACTTCGGTTGATGAACTGGCCGCTAACTAACGTATTTCCATTGGTTAGTAACCACGAAGAGGTAGTTGCATCAAACGTTCCGTTTATTTCAAAATCCGTATCAAGCGCAGAATTATCCGTTAAAGAAAAAGAAGTTCCTTCATGAAGGATGAATATTTTGTTTGATTCAATATGACAGCTTCCGTTTTCTTTTTCTTTATTGATCTTAAAAGAAATAACATCATTTGTTCTAAATCCGATGCTTTCAATGAAAGAAGGCTCTGAACCCGTGAGTTGAATCAGACTTTCTTTAGAAACTCCTGTTTGTTGGATCTCTCCACCTGTATGTACGAAACGATTCGTAACTTGCAGTGTGCAGGATGCGTTGGAAGCACTTAGGTCAAGTATACCGTTATTTTGAAAATAAGTATGGGTATGAATGGTTGTTGAAGAAGCCCCATTCGTTAATGTAAAATAACCGCCTGTGA
>CAZMRM010000247.1:3757-4099 GCA_964568515.1 uncultured Chitinophaga sp.
GATTTTTAAACTGTCTGCAATCACTAATTCACCTGATGAGCCACCTTTGTAGGCAAGCCTTTTTCCATTCGTATTTTTAATTTCAAAATTTCCGGTGATGGTATTTGGATTTGCAATTAAATTAAAATCATGTGGCTGAGAGGTGTTATTCCAAATAAAATGATGAAATGTTTGATTGAGTGCACCGGGTTGAAAGGCATTTCCACAAGCACGTATTTCGCAGGTAGAGCCTTTTTGCCAGGATGCCTTGGGAATTGTTCCTGCGGTAGTATTTATGCTTGAAAAATCATGCTGATAATAACTTTCTGCTTCAAAAACAATACTTCCCCCGGTCAAAAACTC
>CAZMRM010000247.1:4109-5629 GCA_964568515.1 uncultured Chitinophaga sp.
GGATGAGACTGTTCGCTGCATTGATAAGTGTGCCGGTATTTTTAAAAACAGCATTTTCGTTGATGAGCATACCCTTATTCTGAAAAATGCAGGTTGGATAATTCAAGAGGCTGTCATGCAGTATCACTGTCCCCTGATTTAAAATTAAACTTTTGCTTCCTTCATTGATGAATTTTCCACCCGGCTCAACAAGCAGATCATCTCCTATTCCGTCTGTAATGGTAAGGGTGGCGGATACATTTTTTACCTCTCCCTGGATACGTAGCTGATCAATTATTAAAGGAAAATTGACGATAACGGTATGATAGGGTTGTACGGTGATGATTGCATTTCTGTGATCAGGTGCAACACTGGCAGTTATCCAGTCATGCGTGATCGTATCCCATGTTTCCCATTTATCAGCGGCATCCCATTGCATTATAGCAGCATTACTTCGATAATCACCAGCTGATTGTGCATTGACAGGTGTTAGAAAATGAAAAGTAAAAACAATAAAAAAAACATTTTTGAAAAAATCGTAGAGGTTCATGAGCGTCTTGTATTATTTGATTGGCATCAAAAATAAATGAGCTCACGGCCAAATGAAAATGGATAAAAAGAAATAGAAGAAAATTGAAAAAATCGAAGAGGAACAAACAAATATAAAATGTGTAAGTGAAAGCTTACACATTTACTTTTCTATTTACCGGTCCAGCCAAAAACTTTTTTCAGGATATCCGTCACACGGGAAGCGGGGTCTTTTCTGATTTTTAATTCTTCATCGGCAATTAATTTAAACAGTCCTTGAATGGCTTTATCAGTTACGTAAGCAGATAAATCAGGGTTTTGCTTTTGGATCAT
This sequence comes from uncultured Chitinophaga sp., assembly GCA_964568515.1. Taxonomy (GTDB): domain Bacteria; phylum Bacteroidota; class Bacteroidia; order 2-12-FULL-35-15; family 2-12-FULL-35-15; genus 2-12-FULL-35-15. The sequence continues at coordinate 4,950 of CAZMRM010000247.1, forward strand.
TGGTATTCTATTATAAGAGGTAATAATAGGTGACCAATATTTGGTTAATTGAACTTTATTGATGGCCGTCTTTACAATAGGAGCAAACTTGGCTTTAAGCTCAGCTGTGGTTTTTGTTTGTAAGTATTGTGTGGCAGCGTTATCAGTTCCTTTTAAAATAGTGAAACCATCGGTAATTGTCATTCCTTTAATGGCATTTAAAAAAATTGGAGCCGCATTCTTTGCAGCTTCTTCCGCTGCACGGTTCAGTGTCATTTCAAATTTTGCAACCTGTGTGGTTAGCCCGATTTTATTCGCATAATCTTTTACCATTTTTGCTTCTGGTGGAAAAGGAATGAAGATGGCCGGATTTTTATAGAACCCGTCTACTTTGGAGGCCAATGTAGAAGATTTATTGGTCCCAAGAGATAATGCTTCCTTTAATCCGCTTATCACTTCATCATTTGTCAGCGTTGTTGAATTGCCCGTGGTCTTTGTAATATTGTCGGCAGCCGTTTTTATATCCTTTAAAATTTGTGACTGCATGGTTAAACCGGTGGAGATAACCAGACCGATGGCAAAAATGAAATTTTTCATGAGATGAAGAATTAAAATTATTTTATATCAAATTGTAGAAGTTTGTGTTCTTCAATAAACCCTTCCAGTTTATCCCCAATGTTTACCGGGCCTACACCTTCCGG
>CAZMRM010000247.1:5639-6189 GCA_964568515.1 uncultured Chitinophaga sp.
TGGATACATAAGAGATAATTGAATCAAAAGAGAATAATAAATCTTTGGTATTTCCTTTTTGAACGATATTGCTGTTTATCAGTAATTTGAATTGAATATTTTTAAGATCAGGGAACTGCTTTTTATCTATAAATTTTCCTAGCGGAGCAGCATTATCAAATGCTTTTGCTTTTTCCCATGGCAGCCCTTTTTCTTTGCATGCAGCCTGAAGATCACGCGCCGTGAAATCAACTCCTATGCCAATTTCATCATAATACTTGTGGGCAAATTCCGGTTCAATGTTCTTACCATTTTTGATGATCTTCAATACGAGTTCAATTTCATGATGGATTTCTTTTGAAAAATCAGGGTAGTAGAAGGGCTGATTGTCTTTAAGCAAAGAAGTATCTGGTTTTAAAAAGAAGACCGGTTCTTTAGGAACTGCAGCATTCATTTCTTTTGCGTGCTCTGCATAATTTCGACCGATACAGATAATTTTCATAAACGAAATTTTGAATTTTATTGAGTTAGTTATAGAAGGAGTAGAGTACCCAAATGACAAAAAAGTGTG
>CAZMRM010000248.1:0-6141 GCA_964568515.1 uncultured Chitinophaga sp.
GATCATAATTGCTTTCATTCCCGATGCACAAACTTTATTTACCGTGGTACATTGAACAGCATCGGGTAAACCGGCAAATTTTGCAGCCTGACGAGCCGGTGCCTGCCCCAGATTGGCTTGTAATACACTTCCCATATAGACTTCCTGCACTTCTTTTCCGTCAATACCGGCTCTCTCAATAGCACCCTTTATTGCAATGGCACCCAGTTTTGTAGCAGAAATACCTGCAAGCGATCCACCAAAGCTACCCATCGGGGTACGTACTGCTGAAATAATATAAACTTCTTTCATTTTATTTTTGATTCTTTAGAGTTTTTAAATGTTTTTAGAGATATGAATACGAGTTCAAATTTAATGTTATTACCTTTACAGGTACCCTATTATTACATAAATTTATGAAGAAATTGTGAATAACAGTGTGTACAATTCTTAGGCTTAATAAGGATCAACCATTTTAAATATGGTATTTTCGTTCAACTAATATTTTTACGTGAAAAGACTCATTTCATTCATACGCCACAGTTATCCTGAAATTTATAAAGGTTTCCTTCTACTGCTTGCTATAACCATCATTGTGTATGTTTTCCCTAAACAAGGAAAATTCAAATATGAATTTTACAATTTAAAAGGAAAACCCTGGTATCATGATGATTTGATTGCTCCTTTTGATTTTGCCATTCTTAAATCCAATGAAGAACTTGCAAATGAAAAAGCAGAAATCATCAAAAATGCAAAGCCTTATTTTAAATATGACCTGACAATTGTTAACGCGAAAAAAAAACAGTTTCAGGAAAATTTTGAAGAAAAGTGGGATCCTAAAAAAAACAAAGATCTTCGTGACCGGAGCATTCAACTAGGAAATACCATTATTGATTCCATATACAAAAAAGGAATTATTGAAAGTTCTTCCATTATCGAAAACAAACAAGGAGATTATTCCGTATTTGTGCTTTCCAACAATATTGCCGAAGATCGGGATCTGAGTAGTTTTTATAATGTTCAAACCGCTTATGATTATATACAATTAACGCTAAGTGAGAACCAATTTCATACAGATGCAAAGTTCCTGTTGCCTCTTCTCGAAAACAGTATCGCACATAATGTTTTTTATGATAAGTTAACCACTGATAAAGTGCTAAAACAATCCATTGGCGATATATCCCCTTCACGTGATATCATCCTGAAAGACCAAAGTATTGTATCCAAAGGAGAAATCATTGATGCCAATAAATTTCAGATCCTGCAATCGCTGAAAGCCGAATATGAAGGTCAATCGGAAGAAACTTCCAGTTATTTGCACATTTTTCTCGGACAAATCGTTATTATCTCCTGCTGTTTTGCTGTATTAATGTGTTTTCTGGCCTTTTTCAGAAATGATATTTTTCTTGATAATTCCAAAATTACCTTCATTCTCATCCTGATCATTCTACAGGTATTAATGACCCGTCTGGCCATTAATATACCTTCTCTCAGTATTTATATTCTGCCTTTTTGTATTCTGCCTGTCATCGTCCGGGCTTTTTATGATACACGCATTGCATTGTTTGTGCACTTGATAACGGTGCTGATTATATCCGTCATGGCACCCAACCGGTTTGAATTTGCTTTTGTTCAATCACTGGGAGGCATGGTTGCTGTATTTAGCATCGTCAATATGAGAAGCCGTTCACAGATTTTTATTTCTGCAGCTCTTATTTTTATTACGTACAGTATTTCGTATGTAGGCATTACGATCATTCAGGAGGGTGGAAAGGATATTATTACCAGTCTTGATTTTGCCTGGTTTGGAATCAGTGCCATGCTTACTTTATTTTCTTACCCGCTGATTTTTGTATTCGAAAAATTATTTGGTTTTATCTCCGATGTTTCCCTTCTTGAATTATCCGATACCAATCGTAAACTATTACGGGAACTTGCTTCCAGGGCACCGGGCACTTTTCAGCATTCCCTTCAGGTGGCTAATATTGCAGAAGAAGCTATCTATTTAATTGGTGGTAATGCCTTACTTGTGCGAACAGGAGCCTTGTATCACGATATAGGTAAAATGGAAATGCCCATGTATTTTATTGAAAATCAAGCAAGCGGTATGAATCCACATGATGAAATGAGCTTTGATGAAAGTGCCGGGCTTATTATCAGTCATGTCATTAAAGGAGTGGAAATCGCTAAGAAGCATAATCTGCCGGAACAAATCATTGATTTTATACGCACACATCATGGCACCACGATCGCTGCCTATTTTTATCAATCTTATAAAAAAGCTTTTCCGGGTGAACCAATTGATGAATCCCGTTTTCATTACCCGGGTCCTGTTCCGTTCTCCAAAGAAACGGCCGTATTAATGATGGCTGATTCGGTTGAAGCAGCATCCAGAAGTTTAAAAACATATGATGTGGAAAGTATCGATAATCTGGTTGAACGCATCATCAGGTCCCAAATCGAGCAGCATCAGTTTGTGAATGCCGATATTACTTTCAGAGACATCAATACACTCAAAAAAATATTCAAAAAGAAGCTCATGAACATTTACCATGTTCGCGTGGAATATCCACGTTAAGCCTTCATCAAGGCTTCGGCTTACCCGGTAAACCTGTCAGAATGAATCCGAATCTTCATTTATCATATGAGTAGCCATTACTCTATCTTTCTTATCTTTGCAGCATGAATTTAAATACTCCAAAAACGCCTAACATGTACCGTGAGAACATTAAACTGGGAATGGAAGTGGATATCGTTCTAAAAAAAGATCAGCGGACAGGCAAACGAACACGTGGAAGGGTAAAGTGGATACTTACAAGCGCCCCTTTTCACTCCAGGGGGATCAAAGTTATTTTAGATAACCGTCAGATAGGAAGGGTACAGGAAATTATTTAGGAACCATTCCTGCCCTAATTGCGTTTAACATGCAAAACCTTTTTGTTTGAAAAAAGCGCTCTCTCTGTTTATTCTTCTCTTTTCCTACCTGTTTGTTACTTCCCAGGCAAACAGCGATAAGCCCTTATTGCTTTCCGGTAACTATTCAACAGATACAGCTATTGTTAACCGTACGCTTGATCGTGGCCGTACACACGTTATTAAAGGCGAGTTTGAGGAAGCTACCACTTTTATTAGCTTTGGAAGACAACAAGCCAGAAAAGCCAGCTATGTTGCAGCTATCATCAGAAGCTATAACATGGAAGCAAATATGCTTTGCCGTAACGCCAAATACGCAGAAGCACTGGTCTGCATCGATTCTGCATTAGCTGTTTCAGAACGGATGAAAGATTCCACCAATCTGTCCCTCTCCTACATGGTAATGGGAAACATACATTGCTATATGGGAAAATATGCAAAAGGAATGGCCGATTATTTTAAAGGACTGGCCATTGAAGAAAAATCACCCACCCAACAATATGCTCATTGGTTTTACAGCAACATTGGAAACTTATACAGTGATCAGAAAAATTACACAAAAGCATTGGAATACTCTTATAAAGCAGTAAAAGCTGAAGAAAAAAGAAATGATAAGCAAGCACTGCTTAATACATTTTCAAATATGGGGCAAATATTCTCTTCGCTTAACAAAATGGATTCCGCACTTTATTATTATAATCGTTCTCTTAAAATCTCACAGGGAACAAATGACGAATTTGGTATTTCCTTATCTCTTGTAAATATTGCCACACTGTATACAAAATTGAAACAATATGATAAAGCAATGGATTACAGTTTAAAAGCCAGTAAGATTACCAAATCCAAGTTTGTTGACCTGTATGTTTCATCTCTTATTAACCTGGGACATATATACAAAGAGTTAAAAAATTACCCTCTTGCTGAAAGCTACTTTACCGAATCACTCACCTTTGCAAAAAAAATAAATTCAACCATCCTGATAAAAGAATCCTCATTTCAACTGGCATCTTTATACGAAATGCAAAACGATTACAAAAAATCATATGATTATTTCAGGTTGTATTCTGAAACCAAAGACAGCTTATTGAACCAGGAAAACAGTAAGCTAATCACTGAAATGAATACCAAGTATACAACTGAAAAAAAAGAGAAGGAAATTGAATTACTCAAAAAGAATGAAGCCATACAAAACCTGGAACTTTCAAAAAGGAAGAATGAATTGAAGAATCAAAGGACCATCAGTCTCGGTGTGTTTTCCGGTTTTATGCTTCTGATGATTGTGGCTATCCTGACTTATAGTCGTTATCGATTAAAGAAAAAAGCGAATACTCAACTGGAGCACGCCTTTAAACTAATTGAAGAAAAAAATACGGTAATTGAAAAAAGCAATGTCATGATCACAGACAGTATTGTATACGCCAAACGCATACAAGATGCTATTTTACCAGCCACAGAGGATCTGCATAAGATACTTTCCGAAGAATTCTTTATTCTTTATAAACCTGCCCAGATTGTAAGCGGTGACTTTTATTGGTGCTCACGGCAAAACAACAAGACCATTTTTGTTGTTGCAGACTGCACAGGTCATGGTGTACCGGGTGCTTTTATGTCAATGATCGGTAACACACTTTTAAATGAAATTGTAAACGAACAAAAGATTACTGACACTAAAGAAATTGCAGAACATCTGGATAAAAAAATTATTCTGGCTTTAAAACAACACAGTGATAGTACACAATACGATGGAATGGATATCACTATCTGTTCCATTGACAAAGCAAATAACGAACTGCATTTTACAGGTGCCCATCATTCCATGTATTGCATTTGCAATGGCACATTAACTAAACTGAAAGGAGATCCGTTCTCAATTGGAGGTGCCCAACAACAAAGCACTAAAACATTTACTTCTCAAAAAATAATCCTTGAGGAAAATGTAAAACTTTATTTTTCAACGGATGGATATTATGATCAATCCGGAGGAACAAATAACAGACGTTTTGGTTCTAAAAAATTTGAAAAGCTGATTGAAGAGATCCATGATCTTACCGCTCATCATCAACAAGTCCAACTGGAAAACATATTTGAAGAATGGAAAGGCAGCACCAAGCAACGTGATGATGTACTGGTAGTTGGTATACGTGCACTCTAACCTTCCTTTTGTTCCAAATCATCATAAAAATATTGTGTATTTTCGTAACGGTAAATACATCTTTCCCATGGAATTCATTGACGAAAAAATTGAGCTGTATGCTTTGGCGCACTCACAGCCGGAAACCGAAGTTTTAAAAAAACTAAACCGTGAAACGCATTTAAAAGTAATGAGTCCCCGTATGCTATCCGGCCACTTACAAGGAAATTTTCTGAGCATGATCAGTAAAATGATACGACCCAGGCAAATTCTTGAAATAGGAACATATACCGGTTACTCCGCTATATGTCTCGCACAGGGACTTGATAAAGAAGGTAAGCTACACACCATTGATAACAATGAACAACTGGAGAAAATGGCCCGCTCTTTCTTTGAGCAGGCTGGAATAAGTCAGCAGGTAAATTATTACATCGGAGATGCACTTACCGTGATTCCAACAATAAAAGAAGAGTTTGATATTGTATTTATTGATGCGGATAAAAAAAACTATTCCATCTACTATGATATGGTTTTTGACCAGGTCAGACGGGGAGGATACATTATCGCTGACAATGTACTTTGGAGTGGGAAAATTCTGGACACAAAAAAAAATAATGATCGAGAAACCATTTTAATTGATGAGTTCAATAAAAAAGTACATCAGGATTCACGTGTGGAACATCAATTACTACCTATACGTGATGGGTTAATGATTGCAAGAAAATTATAAAAATAACAGTGTATGATTATTGATTTAAGAAGTGATACAGTTACTAAACCAACCAAACCCATGCTGGAAGCCATGTTTGCGGCAGAGGTAGGAGATGATGTTTTTGGAGAAGAGCCAACAGTAAATACCCTTGAAAAAAAAGCGGCTGATTTGTTTGGAATGGAAGCAGCGTTGTTTTGTCCTTCCGGCACCATGACCAACCAGATTGCAATTAAAGTACATACCCATCCTGGTGATGAGGTCCTTTGTGATGCTGCTTCACACATTTATAATTATGAAGGTGGCGGAATTGCTTCCAATTCGGGTGTACAGGCACAACTGATACCCGGTGATGAAGGAAGGATTTCTGCGCAACAAGTACTGGAGAATATAAAACCGGCTTATGACT
>CAZMRM010000249.1:0-6134 GCA_964568515.1 uncultured Chitinophaga sp.
CACGAACAATATGGTAACGTACACTTGGCAAGTCTTTCACCCTTCCCCCACGGATCAGCACGAGCGAGTGCTCCAGCAAATTATGCCCTTCTCCCGGAATATAAGCGTTCACCTCTTTTTTATTGGTTAAACGAACACGGGCCACTTTTCTCATTGCCGAGTTTGGTTTTTTTGGAGTAGTGGTATACACACGTGTACATACTCCACGTTTTTGAGGACAAGAATCAAGTGCCGCAGACTTACTTTTATTTGCTGCTTTTAATCTTCCTTTACGTACTAATTGCGATATAGTAGGCATTGTTTTGTATTAGATTTTTATCTGTTTTTACTGAAAATTAAATAAACTCCCACTTTTTAAGGGAGGGCAAAGGTAATAATTTTTTATTATAAACAATAGTTGCCTGAAAAAAAACGCCGGAAATATGAAAAATAATTTAAAAATCAGGACATCCGGTATACACACCCCTGTAATCAGGCTATCCACACTCCATCGTCACGGGAAATAGTTATCAACAATCGGCGTCTTCTGATTTTTCGGGAGGGCTAAGATAGAACTTTTAATGTCCCAACCTTAAAAAAAGTAAAAATTTAATATGAACCCGTTTCTCATCCTCTTATCAACCGTTTACCCTCCATAGTCAACCGTTAACTAAGTTCTTGCCTTACACTTCTTACTCTTTGAAAAAAACAATGTATTGTTGCATTCAATCCCCACCTTTTTGTGCCATTATTTTAATTATGAAAACCATTAAAAACCGGCATGTTTAAAAAGCTTCTGTTTCTCCTCCTATTTTTGTCTTCCATACACGTTATTGCCCAGCAAATACTGGAATCCGGTATTCAGACCCTACGATTAACAGGATGCCAATTAAAAAATACATCCATCGAGATTACCGGAACAGGTAATATTATTAATAACAGGGCCAGCTCTCCTTCAGAAACAGCAGTAGAGGAAATCGATATAAACGTTGATCTGTCGGTCAGCTCCACTGATACCAGCGGTAGCTTTCGATTTGGGATAGGCAAACAAGCCACTTTAGCAGGAACATACATTGAATTCAAAGGAGATGGCCGTAAGTCATCCGTGATTGTCAACAGAATGGATGGAAGCCGTCTTTATCCGGTAAAAGAATATGAACTGCCTTTTAATCTGAAATCCGGAAAAACATTTAAAATCAGAGTCGGAAAGAGGGTACGGCAACTTGTCGTTGAATTGTCCGCTGAACAGGGTCATTTTTTAATTGACTCACTCGAGTTCCCTTCTCCTTTTTTTGGCTGTCTTTGGGGTGTTCCTTTTATCGCCTGCTCTGCCGGTACCCTTTCCATTTTCAGTTATTCCTTATCTACTCCGTTTGTATTAAATCCCCGACTACTGGTTATAGGCGATTCATTCATTGAAGCCAATTCCCTTGAAAAGATATCCGATCGTTACATTTCTTTTATGAAAGACTCCATCGGCCATGAAAATATTGCCATTCTCGGGAAAGCAGGGGAAAACTCCTCTTCCGTCAAATCCAGATTTAAAACGGAAACCACCTGGTTCGCCGGTTCTGACTATGCCTTACTCGCCCTGGGTACCAATGACATAAATTTAGCTACCTGGAAAACGAACATGACCGCTTACATCCAGGAACTGAAGAAAAAAGGGATGATTCCGATCCTTACAACACTTTGTCCGAGAGACGACCGAAACACCTTTATCAAAGAAGCAAACAAATGGATACGAAACGAATATAACGGAGCATACATTGATATCAATAAGCTGGTGGCAACCGATGATGTCAACTGGTTACCCGGCACCAGCCTGCCTGATCGTATACACCCCAGTCCTCAATCACATAAAACCATTTTCTACAATTTTGCAGAAACTGCTCCTTATCTGTTCAGAAATAAAAAAAAGTACTCGATTGATTTTATAAATGAAACAACAGTCGAAAACATATCAGCCGATTATTCTACACATGCAGATTTTTCATCTTTACAATCAGGGAACAAGCAGAAAATAGGACTGATCCCTGGTAATGACCTTTTCTTCAAAGACCCTGATCCGAATAAAACATCCATTCATGATATTTTATTAGTACCTGAGCGTCCGCGGCACCTGCTAATCCTTACATACATGCTGACGGTTCTTTCGACTGGACCCTCACTCCCGGTTTTAATAGTGAAAGTGATTATGAATATTCTCCCGATAAGGGCATTACCTGGATCACATGCCCTGAAAAGCCTTTGAAAAATATAAAGGAACGAGGGATCGATGTCCGGATAAAATCCACTGATAAGAATTTTAAAAGTCTTGCTTTACACATCGGGTCTGTTAATGAAATTACGGAAGAAAATCTCAGCCTGATCTCCTTCTACCTGAATCCGGTAAAAAATGATCTGATCATTGATCATGTGCCTGGAAAATCAGTCCTGTCAATTTACAAAAACGATGGTAAACTTCTGAAAACCGCTGCTCTGACACAGGAAATAAATAGTGTATCTCTTGAATCCCTTCCAAATGACCTGTATCTCCTTATTCTTGTGACGGAAACCGGAGCTGTACGATCACAAAAAATCGTAAAAATTGATTAATTAATTTCAATTAATACATTCTGCTTTTTCGACCAGCTGGCTAATAAATCAGGCTTATCTGGCCGATACAATTTCTTTCTTTTGCTGAAAAAGAAAGGACATCAGGATCCTTAAACAATTTTTTCTTTCTGACAAGCTGGTAATAACTCTTCCTAAACTTGTTTGCCATTTTCGTTAGTTTTTGCTAAACTTGATATGGGGATTTTTAAAAGTCTCCCAACAATACATTCATAAACATCAAAACCAACATTACCCACATGAAAAATTCATTACTCTTTTCACTTTTATTCCTTTCATTGTTTTCTTTGCGCCTGTCTTCTCAGTCCAATGCCATACTCGGATTAGGCACTCCTGAAAATTTTTTGAACAGTATTAAAAATCAGCGCAGCACCACCGGCTCTTTGTACTCGCTTCCATTGGTAAACGGAGAAGTAAAAGATATTCTCATCGAGAACTATTATGATGGCAACAGTGGTTTTTCCATGAATGGTACAGCTGTTGAATCCACCAACTCCTTATTTATTTTAAAAGGTGACCGTAGTAACCTCTATGGCTATCTGGCACTTCAGGACACCAAAAAAGCATTTGAGATCACCACTACCGGTGGCTTGGTTTCCATGCAAGAAATTGACATTGCAGGCATTTTCCCGGATTTATATGAAACCGGGTTCCGGCCACCGGCAGAAAACAATGCCCCTTTAGCAGCAGTATTGCCAACATACAGCCCCATGGCAAAGCGCCAGGCTGTCCATATCGGTAAATACAACAATGAGGATGTGACCAAACTTCAAAGCAAACCGGGAAGTCCCTATGTATTTTATCTCAACCATAGTGCGGTGATGAACGGGACTACTCCGATGAACAGCAGATCAAAAGAAGAAATGTATCGTGTATGGCAATGTACAGCCGATCAGTACTCCATGTTTAACCTGAACATCACGACGGATCCGGCTGTATACAATGCAGCAAGGACGGCGGATGTACTGAAAACAGGCAACATCAAATTTGTAAATGAAGATGGCCGCTCTTATGCCTGTGTCGGTTGTTTTGGAACCACTTCTGCCGGAACGTTATACAGAAATCCGCTGAACAATGATTATGGCTATGGTATCGGGATGACCTGTGCACACGAGGTTGGTCACCAAATGGGGATGTCACACGATGGCGGCTCCCAACAATCCGACCCTGAATATTTTTACGGATTACCGGCTGTTGAATGGTGCCCGATCATGGGTAATTACTGGTATGGCGGGAACTGGACCAATCAATTTTTTACCTGGAGCAAAGGCGAATACAATACAGCCACTCAGAAACAGGATGATCTTCAGATCATGAATGTAAAAGAAAAAGTGCCTTACATGGTAGATGACAACCCAGGCGGCAAGGCTTTAAAAATCAGCAGTGCCGGTGTTATTTCAGCAAGTGATAACTGGGGGCAAATTGAACAAAATACAGATACCGATGCTTTTACTTTTAAAGTGGGCAGCAATGGCGGAACACTCTCTTTAAAGATTGACCCGATCGAATATTTACGGCAACTGGATGTAGCTGCCAAAATAGTGGATGCAACCGGCAAAACCATTTCCTCCAGCAACCTGGCGAAAAACCGTTCTGCAGAATTTAAAAATTTATCACTTGCTGCTGGCAGCTATTCACTGATCATACAGGGAGGTGCCGAATTGACGCCACAAACCGGGTTTTCCAATTATTCTTCACTTGGTTACTACGCTATGGAAGGAACATTATCAGGAGCGGTGATCACCTCCATTGGTGACATTTCACTCGATAATTCAATTGCTGTATTTCCAAATCCAACTGAATCTGCCGTGAACATCAGTTATGGATTTAACAATCCGGATACAGAAGTTACCCTGACCACGATGACCGGACAAATCATTTATTTTTCCCGCCAGATGGTGCAAACGATTGACCTGTCAGACCTTTCAAAAGGAATCTATTTTTTAAAGATCACGGTGGGCGGAGAAAGTTGTGTAAAAAAAATCTCGAAACTATAAGACAGGATTTCCTCCTGCAAAAAAAATCTGTGCAGCAGAAATGCTGCACAGATTTTTTTATCCGGGCTCTCCACCTCATTAGAGCTGTTGTTTACCTCATAAGTTATAAAAAAATTTGGTAAATGATCTTTTTTTTATATATTTAAAGAATGTATTCCAGTGGCTTGCCACTACCTCCTCCAAAATACATACAAAACAAGCATGCCTGTCTTTTTTTATAGTCCGGCATGAACGAACTATAAAGGTTGTTGTGTTTTTACATGCCACTTTTGTAATTTGATACGGGTCCATGAATCTCTAAAAAACCAATACATACAATTTAACTCTCAAACAAAACTATTACCATGAAAAAAAATTCATTACTCTTTTCATTTGTTTTTCTTTCAATGTTTTCATTCTCCTCCTTTTCACAGTCCAATGCACGCTTAGCACTCGGTACCCCACAAAGCCTGATAGAGAATACCCGGAAGCAAAACACCAGAACAAGTTCCATTTATTCTATTCCGTTGATTACGGGAGAAACGGCAGCCATACAGGTTGAAAATTATTTTGATGGTCCTAGCGGCTTTTCAATGAATGGAATCGCACAGGAATCTCCTAATTCCTTATTTATTTTAAAAGGTGACCGCAACTCTTTGTATGGTTACCTGGTTTTACATGATACCAAAAAAGCATATGAAATTACGACCACCAATGGTTTGGTATCCATGGAAGAAATCAGCATTGCCAAAATTTTTCCGGATCTGTATGACAGTGAATTTAAACCACCGGTAAAAGCAGAAGCTCCGTTGGCGCCCACAGCAGCACCGGTATACAGTCCGATGGCAAAGCGCCAGGCCATTCACATTGGTCCATACGAAAATGAAGATGTGACCAAGCTGCAAAGCAAACCCGGAAGTCCCTATGTATTTTACCTTAATAACACGGCTGTGATGAATGGAACCACTCCCAAAAACGGAAGGTCAAAAGAAGAGATGTTCCGGGTATGGCAATGTACCGCCGATCAGTACTCCATGTTCAACCTGAACATCACGACAGATGCGGCTGTATACAATGCAGCAAGGACGGCGGATGTACTGAAAACAGGAAACATCAGATTTGTTGACCAGGATGGCCGTTCCAATGCCTGTCTGGGCTGTTTTGGTACCACATCCGCAGGAACCCTGTACAGGAACCCGGATAATAACAATTATGGCTATGGTATCGGAATGACCTGTGCACATGAAGTAGGCCACCAGATGGGAATGTCGCATGACGGCGGTTCTGCACAGTCACAACCGGAATATTTTAACGGGTTGCCTGCTGTTCAGTGGGGGCCTATCATGGGTAACTACTGGATGGGTGCCAACTGGAACAACCAACTGTTTACCTGGAGCAAAGGAGAATACAACACCGCTACACAAAAAGAAGATGATCTTCAGATCATGAATGTAAAAGAAAAAGTGCCTTACATGGTAGATGATAACCCAAGCGGAAAAGCTATGAAAATAGGTGCTGCAGGTGTTATTTCAGCAAGTGATAACTGGGGGCAAATTGAACAAA
>CAZMRM010000250.1:0-5790 GCA_964568515.1 uncultured Chitinophaga sp.
ACTTCCGGAAGAGAATCCAGCACACCCGGAGTATAAAAAGAATAACATAAACTCATTACTGTCTGTCCTTTTTCTAACGTGCTCCATAATAATTGTGAAGAAACATTATCAAGACTCAGTGTAAACATACGTTCTGTCCATAGTTCATCTGCATTACCATCGTCATTGCTTTGTTCAAACTTTCCTCCGGATACGGTTGTTGCTTTTCCTTTTTGTTCTCCTGCCTGATCCAATGCATACACCAAACCGGCTTCCATTCGTTTAACAGGAACAGGATACAGTTCCGGTTTGGTTGTTCGCAGTTTTAATGTTTTAAGAATACCATCTATCGTTGCAACATCAAGGTGTTTCATTTGAACTGTAAATTCAAGAATACTTCTATAATTCAGTTGTCCCTGATCACCGGTAGCTAAGGAACCGGTATAACGCATCTGGAAGAATTTATATAGTGGTACACCAAAATTATCTGTTGCCAATACAATGTCTCCCGGTTCATAATAGTATACATTGTTCTTTTTTGCATCCGGATAAATACCGATCCCATTGATAATTTCTTTTCGTGCAATAGAAGGCTGGGCTATCAGACGGAAACCGGCAAAGCAGGAAAGAAGTAATATGAAAACGGGGATGTTCATGCAATCTGTTTTTGGAATTCTGTTCTTCTTATTTGGCCGGTGGAATACTACTTCCAAGCGACTGTTGTGCTGCGCTTTTATTAATATAAACTTGTTGATCTTTGGTGGCGATCCAGGAAATGCCATTGTAGGTTTTATCATCACTTACAAAAGATATCATGTACTCAAAGCTGATGTCTTTATCATCCCAGCTGTAAAAAGGTCCGGCCTCGTAATCCTGTCGGTCATGATCAATCGTAATTGTTTTTTCGAGTGTCGCTTTGCCTCTTGGATCAAGGCATCTGGAACGTATGCGGATTTTCATAAACGTAACACCATAATCTTTCAGCATTCCCATGGAATGAAACTTCACCGATTTTTGGCGGCCGTTGGAAACACCACTGCTGATTTGATCCACAATTTCCTGGGAGCATTCGGCACAAGGAATCACTTCATACTCCATCCACATGCGAAGGATTTTTGAAGAGTCATCTATCCAGGAAGGAACAAGTGCACCGTCAAACTGAACTTTCGATTTGGAAAGTACCACTGTATTATTCAATGTCCATGTATAGATACAAGGTGTCAGTTTTCCATTGATCGTGTTCATCAGAACCACGTGCATGTTTTTAAGTTTTACCGAAAAAGGGGTTGTGTTTTGCCATTGATTTTTTCTCCATTGATCCGGTATCAACTCAAACCGTCCAAATGTTGATTTGTCTGAAATCATCAATTGTAATGGAATTGAATAGGAGTTGGTGGATTCATTTATTTTGTAAACCATTTCTCCGCCTATGTTTTTATTTTGTCCTAATGTAGTAATCAGGAAATCCGCATCGTCTTTTTTTACTGTCCATGAAATATCTATATTATCATAAACAGAGGAGCTGACACTCACGGCAAATTTTTCTGAAGGGATATTGAAGGCTGATAAATTATCGCGCAGGTTTATTTTAGGTTCGTTCGGTAGAATAATTTGTAAATCGGTAAATGTTTTCTTTTTTGTTTTCAGGTAAACAGATAACATTTTCTTAACAAAGTCGTATTCGTTGCTGCTTACATGCGAGGAAAGAGACGCAGACATACTCACTTGTCCATCAGCTGCCGATGTTCCGCCACCATACAGCATATTCAATTTGAATCCTTCCTCTTGCGACCAGGCCAGTGCATATGATGAAGGTTTATAATAATAATTTCCGGAAGTATCATTTTTGTCAGGGTAGATCTGATCCAAAGCAATGTCTGAAATTTCTCTTGGATTTGTAAAATCATAATCCTTGTAAATCTCTTCATAAAAGGACAGTGGTTGAGCTGCCGGACCTTCCGGTTCCATATTGATAATGGTTGCAGGTTTTGTGCTGCCTGTTCCCGGTTTAATAATAATTTTAGGAGTAACGGGTTTAATGATGGCGGCAGTAACTGGCTTTACGGTTGTATGGATCGCAGGTGGCGGTAATGTAACGGAATACACATTCAAATTTAACGATGCCGCTGTTTTATAAGGCTGAGGTTTAATATTGACAACAATGTTTTCATTCTTTGTTTCAATTTTCCAGCGCTTGTTTAATTTGAAACAATATACCTTGTTTTTGGTGTGTGTGGCAGGTGTATAAATGATACGTAACAATGGCGTGTTCAGATAAAAATTTTCAGGCAAGCCGGCAACCAGGCTTAGGTCTATATCCAGCATGCCGGAACTTCCTGTAATCGGTAACACTTGTGATTTGATTTGTTTTTGTTCAACCCCTTTATCCGTAGCAGCAATAATCTGAACACTGCCGCCTTCAAATCCATTAAAATAAAGTTCGGCTTTTAATTGTGTAGGGCGATCTTCACGAACAGAGACACGTTCAACCGTTGCATTGGACAGATCTTTTTTTGTTGGAGTAACTCCCCATTCAGACAGGCCGCCTCCGGGTAGTTCACTTTCACGTTCACGTTGAAAATCTTCAGCACTGCAGGTTAACTTTACAAGGTCCAGGTTTTTCAGACCACTGTAATTGGTTACAGGTTGTGCTATACATTGAACGGAAAAAATGCACACACTAAATACTATCAGTTTACAATATCGGTCTGGTAGTTTCATCTCATAAGCAGTTATATAAAATTGTTCTTTTGATTACGGGGTAAATATATCAATAATTCATTCACTGCATCATCGTGCTTTTTTTTCTTTACACTCCGGATTAAGAACAAGCGGTCTGCTTTTTACAGATGAGTGAAAAAAAAATGATCCAATGAATTGACAGTAAAATAAAGGTTTTCAGCGTTTTGTAAAATTTTATTTTCAGAACTGTTAATGTGTTTTAATTGCCGGTGAGTAAGTTTAAATTCAGGAAAAGTGTTTTAAAATTCAGGTAAACAGCCTTTTGTAAAACAGGAAAAACCCCTGTGGTTAAGAGGTAAAATACTTCCTTTAGAATTTGTATTTAAGAAGGTAATGGTCTAAATTTTTTAGAACGTTTGAAAGGTAATTTATTCACAGAAAAGTGTTCAAAAAAAATGAAGTTATAAATTATTCGGGTTGATCAGAAAATGGACCGGAACTGTTTATTTCAAATCTAAGAAAAGACTCAAATCAGGTGGATAGTTTTTTTTGTAAGTTTTCCTTCACCTTGTTCCATTCATTCTTCAGAATGCTAAGAACAATGCTGTCCCTTCTTCCGCCGCTATGAACAGGAACATTCTGACGCAATACTCCTTCTGCCACACAACCAATACTTTTCATGGCTGCGATGCTGCGTTGATTGTTATTATCAGCACGGAATTCAACCCGCAACATGTTCATTTTTTCAAATGCGAATTGCAGCAATAAATATTTGCAATGTTTATTTAAACCGGTTCCCTGAAATTTTTCTCCATACCAGGTATAGCCCAGCTGCAGGGTTTGATGGGCAGGTTGAATATCGTAGAAACGCGTTGAGCCAGCATATTCATTTGTTCTTTTGTCGAATACAATAAAAGGATATTCTTTTTTTTCAGCTTTCGCATTCAATGCATCAGCAATGTATTTTTTTAAATTTTCTTCACCTGCAACCGGAACGAGCGAATATTTCCAGATGCCCGGTTCGTTTACAGCAAATTTTTTTAAGTGTTGGAAATCGTCGGTTTGCAAAGGACGAAGTAAAACAGCAGCATCCTCCAGGATGTAGTTCTCAGAAAAATTAAAAGCAATCATAAATGCCAGATTTGTGATAAAGATATTATAAAACCCGGGAGAAATTGAATTTTTGAAATTGTAAAATTCAATTTTCAACTATTTTTTTCTTTTGGATCCTCCGGCAAAGAATCATCAACTGTAATGATGGATCGCTTTCTTTTTTAAAGAGTAGATACCTATTGGCAGAGAAAGAGAAAATCTACAGCATAAGGCCGGAATTTCAGCAAAGGCTTACTTTACGAGTATTCTTGCTTCCATCATGTCCATGATGGCATATTTCACTCCTTCACGTCCAAGTCCGGAATCTTTTACTCCGCCATAAGGCATATGATCAACCCGAAATGTAGGAACATCATTAATAATGACTCCACCGGCTTCGATGGTATTGAATGCGGTTGTGATTTCAGCATCATTGATGGTAAATACACCTGCCTGCAGGCCAAAATCAGAATCGTTCAGCATGTCAACTGCTTCTGTGAAAGCAGTGTATTTTTCAATGGTTACGACAGGACCAAAAATTTCCTTGCTGCACACATCCATTTCTTTTGTGGTATTGGTGAGTACCGTAGGTTCAACAAAATTGCCATCCCGGTTCCCGCCGAGCAAGACTGTAGCACCTTGTTGTACTGCTTCCTGTATCCATTTTTGGACCCGTTTGGCATTGTCTTCATCTATCATGTTTGCAATGTCTGTATCCGTATTTTCAGGATCACCTTGTTTTAATTTTTTTGCAGCGGCAATAAATAAATTGATAAAATTGTTGAATACCGATTCGTGCACAAAAAATCGTTGAGCATGGATACAGATCTGGCCGGAATAAGAGAAGGCGGCTACCAGGCACTTTGCGATTGCTTTTTCCATATCTGCAGTAGGAGTGATAATGACCGCGGCATTTCCACCGAGTTCCAGTATGACTTTCTTTTTGCCTGCATTTTTTTTCATTTCCCAACCTACAACCGGAGAACCTGTAAAGCTTAATAATTTAAAACGTCCGTCTGTCACTAATTGATTACCTGCTTTTCTGTCCATGGGAATAATGGATACAGCACCTTTTGGTAATACTGTCCGGTCAATGATTTTTGCCAGTTCAAGTGTTGAAAGTGGAGTAGAGGAAGCCGGTTTTAAAATAATCGGACAGCCTGCAGCAATAGCAGGAGCAATTTTATGAACGGCTAAATTTAAGGGAAAATTAAAAGGAGCGATCCCGGCAACAAGTCCGATGGGAAAATATTTTATGAGCCCTTCTTTTCCTTCTCCTGCCGGTGTCCAGTCGAGGGAGATATATTCTTTGGGTAATCGTTTACATTCTTCTGCTGCCACTATAAAAGTTTGCGCAGCCCGATCAATTTCAGCAAGTGCATACCGGATGGGTTTGGCAGATTCCTGACAAAGCACTGTGGCCAATGATTCACGATTTGCTTTTATATCGTTACCAATTTGCATCAGAATCTGGTAACGTTTATAAACGGGTAATTTTTTTAGTTCATGCTTTACGCGTTCGGCTACAGTAATAGCATATTCAAGTTCTTCGGGTCCTGCCTGATAGGTCTTCGCAAAAGCTTTTAAGGTATGAGGATTTATAACGTTTAGCGGTTTGGATGTTTCCATAAACGCTCCACCAAAATAGATCTTGTAGTTGTTCATATATAATTATATGGATTAAATGTAATTTTAATGTAACGTATGAACAGTCTTTTACCATCAAGACAAAACTAACTTGTTGGTATTACGATTAGTTTGCGCTAATTTGAATAACAGGCAAATTTACATTTTGTTGACTTATATCCGGCCTGGAATTTTCGCTGGGCGATTCTTCTTCCTTTTCCGGTTCCGGTTCATGCTTTTGTCCGTGTGTCACAGTAACAATAAACATCACCTTCTCTCTTATTATAATCATTCTGTCTTTCATAAAAAATAAGATTTAGTTATAGCTTAACTCCTATCTTTGTGATCCAAAATTTACACCGTGAATAAAAAAATAGTTAATTGGTGCGATTAATATGCACCAATTAACTA
>CAZMRM010000250.1:5800-6028 GCA_964568515.1 uncultured Chitinophaga sp.
ATCGCACTTGCACTGATTTGGGGAAGTTCTTTCATTTTAATGAAACGTGGAATGGTTGTGTATTCGAGTAGTGAAGTCGGAGCCTTGCGTATTTTTATAGCTTTTTTAGTGTTATCTCCTTTGATTTTTAAACACCTGAAAAAAGAACATTTGAAATATTGGCCGGCATTTCTCGGAATGGGTATGTTGGGAAATTTTATTCAGGCCTTTTTATTTACAAAAGCAGAA
>CAZMRM010000251.1:0-6027 GCA_964568515.1 uncultured Chitinophaga sp.
TATCGCTCATTCCGGCATAACCATAATCTTTAAGAGTGGATGAAGACGAGAGGTGTTTTAAATGTATACCATAGGCGTATTCCTTTGAGCGCAGGCTATTGTGCCAAAATTCCAGATAGGGTGTGGTATAGGTACCGAATCCCGCTTTTGCAAGCGAGTTATATAATTTTTTTAAAGGTTCTCCAAGCATTTGTGCAGGAGCAACCGGTTCTACGCTTGGGTTAGAATTAATTTTTTTTGAACTGATGCTATAGGATTTAACAGGGATTTTTTTTGTTGAATCAACTACTACCGGATCATCATTGATTTTATTGGCATCAGCAACGGTTGGTTTGTACTCACCTGTACTGATGATAATCATAGAATCCAATGATGGTTTTTGTGCTTTAAGTTCCAAAACCATCATACATAATAATGATAATAAAAAGCTAAAACGGTATTTATTCATTTTTTTGTTCTCCTTCCTTAGGTGTAGCAACCGGCTCCGTGAATAGTTTTTTCTGTTCTGTGCTATTTCCATCAAATTGTATTTGTACCGGCGTCGCAGGTATTGTTTTTTCAAGTTTTGCTGCTTCTTCCGCGGCAATGATCGCTGCTAACTTTTCTTTAGCAGACTTAATAATTTCCACGTTTTTAGAATCATCGATTACGGATTGCAATGTTGTTTTTGCCTGAAAATTATCCTTTAATGCTACGTAATTATCAGCAAGCAGAATCAAGGATTTATCGATCCAGTCCGGAAAATTTCCATCGCGTTTAAAAAATTCAAAAATTGTTTTCTGTGATTGCTTGTACTCTCCCTTTGTGTATTGCAAATTAGCAATGTTGTAACTGGCTTCTGCTCCCATTTCATTTTTGGAAGAAGCGGCAACAGTTTTAAATTCAATCATAGCCTCTTCTGTTTTTCCAAGAGATACATATGACTTTGCTGTAATGTAACGGGCTTCATTGATTAACTCATTTCCGGCTTTATCCAGGCTCATTACTTTTGCTGCGTAGTCAATTGCTGCATTGAAATCCTTCAACTCAAAACTTGTACGCATAATGCCTATTTTTGCTGCTGTATTGCTTTTAGAGTTTTCTGCAACTTGTTCCAGTTGTTTATAATAGTCTGATGCTGTAATGAAGTTTTTCTTTTTAAAGGCTATTTCAGATGCATTGTATAAAGAAGTTTCTGTGAACTCCCCCTTATTTTTACTGATCACAAAAGCATAATTTTTTAATGCCGCATCCAGATTTCCTGTTCGGTAATTGCATTCTGCACTATAAAAATTTGCTTCTGTTATAAAAATACCATCCGGAAATTTTTGTATGTATTTATCAAAATCAAGAACGACATTCTTGCAATCTTGTTCCAGGTAATGATTTCTTCCAACTCCAAAAGAAATTGAATCCAGAGCAGCTTGCGGAATCGCTGCACCGATAGAAGCCATGTAATCGCCTAATCCCTGCACATCTCCTTTGGAAGTATAAATTTTTTTAACAATTTCAATTGCTTCCGAAGCATCAGAGGACTTACGATCCCGCTTAATGAGTTTATCAAAATAAGCCAATGCATTTTCATCGTCTTTTTTATTATAATAAATCAATCCCATTTTACTTAAGGCAGTGCTGACATAAATACTGTTAGGATAGTCGTCCACAAATTTTTTGAATCCGGAAAGTGCCAAATCAGGTTGATTGTTTACAAGGTAAGTGGATGCAAGCTCAAATTTTGCGCGTGGCACATATGTAGATGAAGTGGTGGAGTAAGCTGCAATAAATGCTTTAAGATCTGCAATTTTTTCTGAATATTTTTTCATCACCCCATTTGCTAATGCCTTTTGAAAAAGAGCATAATCAGCATTTATCATATGCATCTTATATGATTGATCATAATACTCTACGGCATTCGAAAAATCCCTGCTCATAAAATATCCGTCGCCAATGCGATTATAGGCATCATTTATTTTTTTCTTATCTGCCTGGGTTTTAAAAGTTATAAATTTCCTAAACCACAATACACTGTTTTTATAATCACTTAATTTAAAATAGGAATAACCGATACCATAATTTGCGTCACTGAATTCTGATTTACTTATGGATCCAGGTTCTGCGACATAGGCCATGTAATTATCAATAGCCTTTTCATATTGTTTACTTCGAAAATTCGCTTCTGCTTTCCAATAGGTTGCCATTGCTTTAATGTTCTTATCAAAATTATAAGTCATGGATTTATCAAAAAGTTTAATGGCCTTATCGTATTCCATAGAGTTAAACAGGTCAACACCACGGTAATACGCTACTTTCTGATAAACCTGTTTTAAATCCGGTGTTAGTACCTTAATGTTGTCAATTGCCTCCAGGGCCGATTTATAATCTTTAGAAGTTAAAAAAAGATTGACCAGATATCCATAAGCATCATCTGCATGAGCTGCATTCGGATACTTTTTCAGGTATTGCTGAAAAGCTTTGATGGCTTCACCATAGGGATTGAATGATAATTCGTAAGATAATTTTGCATAGTTAAACAAGGCGTCCTCTTGTATGCTTTTATCAAAATCCAATTTGGAAGCTTGTCCGAACGCATTTCGTGCATTCTGTTTATTATCCAGTTTCACATAACTATCCCCAATATGGTAATAAGCGTTTTGTCCCAGTGAGTCATCTACATTCGTAACCTTGATCAAATAGTTCACTGCATCATCATAATCTTTGAGTGTATATAGCGTATACCCCAATTGATAATTTTCATTGCGTTGCAATGTTCCGACTGATTTTTCATATTTTCTAAAATAAGGCAGGGCTTCTTTAAAGTTGCCCTTTCTAAAATAGGACTCTGCCAATACTTTGGAAAGTTCAGGAATATATTTGGTCGTTGCTGTATCCAGTAATTCAGGCACGTATGCAATTACTTCGGTATAACGTCCTTGCAAATAATAAATCTGCGCGATATAGTAAGGAACTACAGGACCAAATGTTTCATCTTTTTGTAGTTTGGAAAAATCAATCAATGCAGTCTCATAATTTTTTTCTGAATAAAGAATATGTGCATAATAATATTTGGATGGAGTCGAATAGCTATTATCTACATCTTTCAACTCATAAAAATCTTTTTTTGCTTCCGCATATTTATTAAGACTGAAATTGCTGTACCCTCTTTTGAAATAAAATTCAGGAAGTTCATCCACAGCCAAGTCGTATACATCTACCTTATCCAACCAGTCTAATGCTTCTCTCCACTTTTGTTTTCGATAATTATACTGCCCCAGATAAAAATAGGCCGACTTTATTTTTGGGCTTTCCGGATGATCTTTTACAAACTGTTTTAAATAAAATTCACCATCCTTATTAAACAATTCAATGGCACAAATTGCTTTATAATATTCGGCATCGATGCGTACCAATGATTGAGGGTCGCGATGCGATTCTATTACCTTTACAAAACTTTTTTGCGCGGCATTGTATTTTTCTTTTTGAAAAAGCTCCACACCTGTTTTAAAATCACCATCAGGATCTCTGTAAATTTGCGATTGCTGCGCAAATCCAGATAGCGCACATAAACACAATATGAATGCAACTCCAACTAATCGTAGGCTTTTCATGGGCAAGATAACTATTAATGATGTAAATTTAGTAAGGATAGCAGCGATAAATGTCAGAGCTTATGGAAGTTATTAACGTGCAAGTGTTGAAAGTATTGTTTACCTTTTTTTAATGATTATTGATTTTACAAGTACCTTCGATTATTCATCTGTAAAGGATAATTGCCCTGTTTAAAAGGCATGTAGCATTAGGTTAGTACAATTGATATGGCACTGGATACGATTATTCAAACAAACAATATTTCCATTTTTCAAAAGCATAATTTGGTACTTACCAATGTTTCTTTAACTGTTGATAAGGGTGAATTTGTTTATCTGCTGGGAAAAACAGGAAGTGGCAAAAGCAGTTTACTGAAATCTCTTTATGCCGATATCTCTTTAAAAGAAGGATCTGCAATCGTTGCAGGCTATGATCTTACCACCATCAAACGAAAAGAAATCCCTTTTCTCAGAAGAAAACTGGGCATTATTTTTCAGGATTTTCAGCTGCTTTCCGATAGAAGTGTAAACGATAATTTATTGTTTGTGCTGAAAGCAACCGGCTGGAAAGAAAAAGATAAAATGCAGAAACGCATTCAGGAAGTTCTTGAAAAAGTGAATTTGACCACAAAAGGTTTTAAAATGCCACATGAACTTTCCGGAGGTGAACAACAACGTGTTTCCATTGCCAGAGCTTTATTAAATGATCCGGAACTGATTTTAGCGGATGAGCCAACAGGTAATCTTGATCCGGAAACTTCCGAAGGCATTATGAAATTATTGCTTGAAATCAGTAAAAATGGAAGAGCGGTTCTTATTGCCACACACGATATGATGATGTATCAAAAATTTCCTTCACGTGTTATTAAATGTGAAAATGGGAAATTAGTGGATACACCTACGAATTAATACACTAGAGAAACTTCATTCTACTGAAATAGTCCTGAAAACAACAGAATTTTTTTTTAGCTATTCATTTTCTAATGTACCAGCTTTCCTACTTCTATTGCAGCTTTCACAAAATTAACGAATAAAGGATGTGGATTGTAAACGGTACTTTTGTATTCCGGATGAAACTGAACTCCCACAAACCAGGGATGATCGCTGATTTCCACAATCTCTACCAATCCTCCTTCCGGATTGATTCCGGAAGCAATCATACCCGATCTTTCAAAATCAGCTAAATATTCATTATTGAATTCGTAACGGTGACGGTGACGTTCTTCAATTTCTTTTTCTCCATAAATATCCCATGCTACGGTTCCTTCATTGATATGGCAGGGGTATGCTCCAAGACGCATTGTGCCTCCTTTATTGGTTACTTTTTTCTGTGCTTCCAGTAAATCAATAACGGGATTAGTCGTCCCGGGATTCATCTCTGTTGAGTTGGCATCTTTAAAACCAAGTACATTTCTTGCAAATTCGATCACTGCACATTGCATTCCGAGACAGATCCCAAAAAATGGAACATTGTTCATCCTTGCATACTTAATTGCAGAAATTTTGCCTTCTATCCCTCGTTGTCCAAAACCCGGTGCTACAAGGATACCACGTAGTCCTTTGAATTTTTCTTTTACATTTTCTTCGGTTATGGATTCGGAATGTATCCACTCAATAGAGACTTTACAATCATTGGCGGCTCCTGCATGAATAAACGATTCAGAAATCGATTTATATGAATCTTTCAATTCAACATACTTTCCCACCAGTCCGATCTTTATTTCATGTTTGGGATTTTTGTATTTGTATAAGAACTCCTTCCATTTTTTCAAATCAGAATTTTCGGAAATGGGCATTCCCAAATGATTTAATACAACCACATCCAGCTGCTCTTCTTCCATTAATAAAGGTACCTCATAAATGGTGCTTGCATCTCGTGCTTCAATAACTGCATTGGGCGCTACATTACAGAATAAGGCAATTTTATTCCTTAGATCTCTGGTGAGCGAATGCTCTGTGCGACAAACAAGCAAATCCGGTTGAACCCCATACTCCAATAGCAATTTTACGGAATGCTGTGTAGGTTTTGTCTTTAATTCTCCGGTACTGCTCAGATAAGGAATCAGTGTAAGATGTATGACCATGGCTTCTTTACCAAGCTCCCATTTTAACTGACGTACTGCTTCCACATAGGGCAAGGATTCAATATCTCCGACTGTACCACCAATTTCAGTGATTACGAACTGATAATTACCGGTTTTTGCCAGAATTTTAATACGATTTTTAATCTCATCTGTAATGTGTGGGATGACCTGAACGGTTTTTCCGAGATAATCCCCTCTTCTTTCCTTATCGATAACTGACTGATAAATGCGGCCCGTTGTTACGTTATTCGCCTGAGAGGTGGGAGTATTCAAAAATCTTTCATAATGTCCCAGATCCAGGTCCGTTTCAGCTCCATCATTGGTTACAAAACATTCTCCATGTTCGTATGGATTTAAAGTACCGGGATCCACATTAATAT
>CAZMRM010000252.1:0-6022 GCA_964568515.1 uncultured Chitinophaga sp.
TGGCGCCAACCGTCTCGGTGCCTCTGCATTGATGCAGGGATTGGCAGATGGTTATTTTGTAATTCCATATACTATTGGTGCTTACCTGTCAAAAGAGATCAGCGTAAAACCAATTCCCACCACACACGAAGCATTTGTTGAAGCTGAAAACACGGTGAAAGCAACCATTGATAAGTTCTTTTCGATTAAAGGAACCAAATCTGTTGATCATTTCCACAAAGCATTGGGAAAAATAATGTGGGAAAAATGCGGAATGGCGCGAAATGAAAAAGGGCTAAAAGAGGCTATTCAGGAAATCCGCCAATTGCGTGAGCAATTCTGGAAAGATGTACGTGTTACCGGAACTGCAGATGAATTTAATCCTGAACTGGAAAAAGCCGGGCGTGTTGCCGATTTCCTTGAATTGGGAGAATTGATGTGTATTGATGCGCTACATCGTAATGAATCCTGTGGCGGTCACTTCCGCGAAGAGTATCAAACAGAAGAAGGTGAAGCATTGAGAGATGACGAGAATTTTTCTTATGTAGCTGCCTGGGAAAATAAAGGAAACCACACCTACGAATTACACAAAGAAGAATTAAAATTTGAAGCAATTAAAATAGCTGCAAGAAGCTACAAATAAAAAGAATACTATGAGTCAAGGAAACATGAAATTGACGCTTAAAATCTGGCGTCAGAAAAATGCAAAAGCAGCAGGAAAATTGACAACTTATCAGGTAAATGACATCTCTCCCGATATGTCCTTTCTTGAAATGTTTGACGTATTGAATGAACAGCTCATTAACAAAGGAGAAGATCCTATTGCATTTGATCATGACTGCCGCGAAGGAATTTGTGGCATGTGCAGCATGTTCATCAACGGTCAACCACATGGCCCTAAACGGGGAATCACTACCTGCCAGTTACACATGCGATCCTTTAAAGATGGCGATACAATCGTGATTGAGCCTTGGAGAGCAGCTGCATTTCCTGTAATTAAGGATCTTACCGTTGACCGTACAGCTTTTGACAGAATCATTGCCAAAGGTGGGTTCATTTCTGTAAATACCGGAAATGCAAAAGATGCAAACAATATCCCTATTCCCAAACCGGATGCAGATGCAGCCTTCAACGCTGCAGCATGCATTGGATGTGGTGCCTGCGTGGCAACCTGCAAAAATTCATCGGCCATGCTTTTTGTTTCCGCTAAAATTTCTCAGCTGGCACTTTTACCACAAGGACAAGTGGAGCGCGTTACACGTGCTAAAAATATGGTGACACAAATGGATGAAGAAGGATTTGGGAACTGCAGCAATACAGGAGCCTGTGAAATTGAATGTCCGAAAGGGATCACGCTCGAAAACATTGCCCGTATGAACCGTGAGTTTTATATGGCAAACATTAAAGAATAAATGGTTGTACGTGTACCCAACCTTTCAGAAGAAGCTGTCTCAAAAAGGACAGCTTCTTTTTTTACAGTATACCACCTGCAGCCTTATGTACCATAGTATATTCCTATGATAAAAGCCAGAATTACCATAACCGAAATAATGATAACAGCGTATGGATTTGCAAAATTCAGCGTCCATCCCATCATAGGGATTCTTTTCGGACGAAAAATCCTTTTATCATTTTTATTGTAATAAAAAATCCCGAATTTCCAATGATCATCGTTGTCGTTAAGTTCCATGATGTAACGTTTTTAAACTTGTAATTTTTGAATGAATATAACGCAAATCTGTGAGCAGCACACAAGGAGTATAGTTGGTTTTAATTTACTCTCAGCCCAGGCTGTACTGTATATCCTCTTCCTGCGGTTTTGATTGCAGGATAATCGACCATGCTAAAGTTGGGGAAGAACTCAGGTTTTCTCAGTTTTGGCTTGGTGAACATCAGGCAAAGCAAAGGGATGGTAAAGTACTTACTGTTCTGTTATTTAAATTCAGGAAAAGTATTCGAAAGTAATCGTTTTTTATTTCTGTAAAAAGATACTTGTAATGTAAAACCTCAAGCAAACGAAAGTTTTTTATTATGAACTAGTGTAACCACTATGTCACAGTACTCCATGTTCTCCGCTATTAATCAAATCCCGGGTATTCCTGCTTGAAATACACCTTGCTAAGGCATTTTCTTTTTTATATCCTCATAAGCAGCTTCAATTTTTTTATTAAATTCTTTTTCGTCCAGTGTTGAAATGTATTTATAAAGTTCATATGATTGGAACTCTTCATTAAGACAGGTTTGATCAAAATCCGGCCGTTTATTGTACTCCCTGTACAAGTTTTGATAAAAGCGATACAAACTGTTTTCGTTTCTCATCCTTATTATCATAGGAAAGGTATCATTTGATTTGTAAAGTTTTACTTTGTACGATTTTGCCTTACTCTTAACTAAGTAATGAGTTTTTTTTGAGAAAACGGTAATACTATCATCAGCTGACTTGAAAACCGGCTTCCTTGATGATTGTGCATTTGTTGGGATTAATTTCTTTGGTGGTTCACGATCGAATATTTGACTTGCCTTCATAAAAAAATACTCCACTTCAATCGTTGAATCGTTGTTGGTAAAATAACAAATTGTAAATGGAAATCTACGTCCTTTGTATATACCCTTTTCTGTAATCTGCCCAATGGATATCAGATTTAGAAAAATTCCGGTTATAAAAAGAAGTTGTTTCATTTTTTTGTAGCGATGAATTACAGCTTGGAAGAATAAACAAATATAGCAAATTACCTAGGCTTTTATAACCCCCACTTTACTACCAAACAAAGCTAAAACCTGATTCACTTTATCCAAACGAACTGATTGTTTACCCTGTTCTAATTCACGGACAAAACGAAGTCCGACACCAGCACGTTCTGCTAATTCAGGCTGTGTCAGTCTGAGCTGTTTTCTTTTTTCTTTGATGAAAACTGAAAGCGAAGTATTCATTTTATACCCTTTGGGGTACAAATATAATAATATTTTTATACCCTATCGGGTATAAAAATATACCCAGGAGGAGGTGTAATAGTAATGATGTTAAATTTAATTGATTATCGGGAAACTTTGCACCAAAAATAAATCTGACAAGTTTAAATTTATTACCTGCATTCTGTTTGAATTCTGATTTTCTTGAACGGAGACAAACCTGGCAGGTATGGGCGGTGATGATAATTCTAAAGCTAAATTTATTTGGTATAATGTTACCGATAGTCACTTAACATTTAATCAGAAATAGCACTGGGTTGAATGGAGATGACTACAATTTGTATTTAGGCAACACGATCTTTTAGCTGACGGGTTATAAGACGAGGCAAAAATGATTTTATTTTTGAAAGCATGTATCTTGGAAACGCAGAAAAGGTTAGTCATATCAGCTTTTTCTCTTTAACTGAAGAGCTGGATAGTTTAAGCAAAGAGATTTATAAGGAGCTATTGCCGGCCAAAAAGATGCTGAAAGATAAAAAAAATAATGCGCTAATGAAGAGAATTTTCTTTACATTTGCCGTCCAAATTATCCGGAGAGGTGTCAGAGTGGTCGAACGAGCAAGCCTGGAAAGTTTGTATACTCGCAAGGGTATCGCGGGTTCGAATCCCGCCCTCTCCGCTTTTATTAGTTTTTCTTATCTAATGAACGTTTGTGTTCATTATTTCTTCTTTTTTGCGATTATTTGTGGTTATTTTAATTCATTTTGACTTTTATCACAAAACTTGATTCGAAACTAATTTTTTATTAACCACAAATCTTTCTTTGGAACACGAAACCCCAACTTTTGGGTAGGTGCTGTTAGCACTGTACTTTTCACTTCTTCTTGTTCTGTTCATTTGCTTTTTTCCAATAGTCTTGATAAAATTTGATTTGTTCTTCAAGTTTTATGTCGTTTCCTGTCAGGTAGCGATGATAGCTGTCAAGAATAATTCCCGACATGTCGTCTGGGTGATAAATTCCCAAGTCATTAAAATATTTGGACAGTCTTGAGCCGCCCCAAAGTTGCCAATTATTTCTCATCCACATTCCAAAGCCATGATGTGCTCTACCAATAAACTCGCCTTCTGTCCACTGTTTAACTTTAACTTTGGTTGAGTCATCCCAAAAACTGTCAATTTGTTTAAAACAATCTTCAAGGTCTTTAGGAATATAAATTCCGCGTAAACTGTCGGTTGTGAATCGAACACTATCTTCTTTTGCCCACTTATTTTCTATAGTTTGATATGGACGAAGTATTTCATTTTCATTATAATTCTCACCAAGCAGTGTCTTTTTGAAGGCAATTAGTATAACTGTTTGCTGGTGCTGATTTGATGAGACCCCCTTTTCGATTAAATACTTTTTAATCTTCGACTTTTTGTTATCATTTTCAGTCCATTCAAAGATGGTTTTATAGTCTCCTTCCCATGGGTAACATAAATTGATCAGGCTGTCGTTTCCTCTTCTTTTTATGATTGCTTTTAAACTGTCTGGGCAGTCTGTTTGCAATATGGTAATTGCTTCAGCAAAATCCTTGGGTGCTTTCTTTTTCTGTCCATACGATAAATGAACAATTAAAAGAAAAAGTGAAGGTCTTGTTACTCGTGTTTTCATAACCTTTTACCTAACGGTTTCAGGCTTTGCGTTGATGGCTTTTGAAACCGTAAATTGTCTGCTAGCACCAACGTTTATTAATTGCTCAAATATTTTTATTCGCACTGAACGCCCGATAACGCAAAACCCTTGTTATAGGCAGCTCTTCTGTCCGCTGTTACTAAGGTTTCACTTGCTCTTTTTTGTCAATTCTTTTATTGTTTGCCTAGTTGTCGAACGAGGTTTAGTTTCCTCGGATTTAAACTGTCGATCAGCCACTTGGATAACCCAAATATCAAAGTCAGCAACAAAGCTATTCATAGAATTTTTAATGTCGTAATAAATTTGAACGTCAATTGTTTCAACTTTTTCAATTAAATGTGCCATCTGCTTATGTCTAATTGGAAGATACCATTGAATAACTGGTTCATTGTCCCAACTTGCATAATTCATTACAAGAATTTCTGCATTCTCAAAGTCCTTTTTTGTCGGTTTTTTAGGTTGGTTTATTCGTGTGGTTGCAATTAGATTATGTCCGTATTCGCTGTCCTTAATTGCTTCTAAAACTACTGCACCACCATAGTTGCCGTTTTCAAATTTAAAAGTCAAGCAGTCTCCTTTTTCAAAAACTGGTTGGCGAATTATTTTCTTTTTCCTCGACTTTGCTTTTGGTCTTTCTGTTTGTAAGTCCGCAAGAAATTTGTCAAGAACTACTTTACGCTTTTTAATGTCCTTTTCGTCAGCATCAAGTTGTCGCCATACTTCAAGATCTGCACCTGTTTCAATAACCTTTTTCACTTGGTCGAAAATATCTTTGTCTAGTTGTTTACATTCCCATTGTGCTTTTGCCAACGCAAACCAAAAGTTATTACAGTCGCCCGTATCGTTAATGGTTTCTTGACTGTCAGCAATTAACTTCTTTGAAATTTCTGCAACGTCAAGTCCATCATTATACAGGTCGAAAAACTCACTGTAAATGTCAGCGTAAGTGTCGTTAGATGATATTGCTGTTCCCCAAGCTCCCATATTTTCTATTTCGTGTCTGTCTTTTAGAATTGCATATAACTCTATATTATACGCAATAGTACAAAATAAAATTCTTAATCAAAAGCAGGAGAAAATACTAATAATCAATGACTAAAAAAGTAAGCATAGATAAATACGCAATGCATATTATTATATATTTTAATTCAGCAAGACTAAAAATATGTATTATGCGCAGCATTAATTTGAAAAATGGAATCGTAAGATTTAAAATAACCTTATAATCTGGAAATGATAATAGGCGATATGGAAAGTTTTTTTTTAAAATAAGTTTACTAGATAAATCTATCCGAAAATATTCATAAATCTCATTATTTCGTCAAAATCCTCTTCCAAAAAGTTCGAACTCTGTTCCTTCCTTCCCGCTTTCACCCGCCGTAGCTTTAGCGAAGGCGGGTTGTTGCTTTTAGCACCTTGGGGTCTCGCAGGACCATTATCAGTAAATGGGTTTCAGGC
>CAZMRM010000253.1:0-6007 GCA_964568515.1 uncultured Chitinophaga sp.
CGAATACTGGATCGGTTAGTAGGATTTGAAGTTTCTCCGATTCTATGGAAGAAAGTCCGCCCGTCATTGTCAGCGGGAAGGGTACAGTCGGTTGCGGTAAGACTCATTGTTGAACGCGAACGTGAAATTATGAATTTTAAAACGACTTCCGCTTTTAGAGTATCTGCTAGTTTTACTGTTGGCAGTGCATCTTTGAAGGCAGAGCTGACCACACGTTTTAAAACACTTGAAGAAGCAAGAGCATTTTTAAAAAAATGTATTGAAGCTGATTTTACAATTGATAGTATCGAAACAAAACCAGCTAAAAAATCACCTTCAGCGCCTTTTACTACCTCTACACTGCAGCAGGAAGCAAGCCGGAAACTGGGCTTTTCAGTAGCACAAACTATGGTGGTCGCTCAACGATTATATGAAAGCGGTAAAATTACTTACATGAGAACCGATTCTGTAAATCTTTCCGAAACAGCAATCAATCAGGCAAAAGAGGCAATTACTAAAAATTATGGAGAAAAATATTTAAACATTCGTCAGTACAAAACAAAATCAAAAGGAGCTCAGGAAGCTCACGAGGCAATACGTCCAACCTACATTGAAAATCAACTAATCGAGGGAGATTCTGCGGATAGACGTTTGTATGATCTTATCTGGAAAAGAACCATTTCATCTCAAATGAGTGATGCAGAGTTGGAAAAAACAACAGTAGTAATTACCGGATCAAATTCTCCGGAAAAATTTACTGCTCAAGGAGAAATATTGAAATTCGATGGATTTTTAAAGGTGTACATGGAAGGAACCGATGAAGAAGATGACGAGAATACACAAGGATTATTACCGCCCATGAAGGTAGGTGAAAAAGTAGTTCCTGATGAAATTAGTGCCGTTGAAAGATTTACGCATCATCCGGCACGCTTTACCGAAGCAAGTCTTGTAAAAAAATTAGAGGAGCTTGGAATAGGAAGACCATCCACCTACGCACCTACAATCTCTACCATTCAAAAACGACAATACGTTGTAAAGGAAGACAGAGAAGGAGTTCAACGGAACTTTAGTGCATTGATACTTAAAAAAAATATAATTACGGATGAGGTCAGAACGGAAGGTACAGGTGCAGAAAAATCGAAATTGTTTCCTACGGATATTGGTATGGTTGTTAATGATTTCCTGTTAAAGGAATTTCCACAAATAATGGATTATAATTTTACTGCAAAAGTAGAAGAAGAGTTTGATGATATTGCTGAAGGTAAAATTCAGTGGACAAAAATGTTGGCGGATTTTTATAAACCATTTCACAAAAATGTGGAAGAAACAACAGAGCATTCTGAACGTGCTTCAGGTGAGCGGCTTTTAGGAGTGGATCCGGTAACAGGAAAGAACTTGTATGTACGTATCGGACGATTTGGACCAATGGCTCAGTTAGGGGAAAGTACTGACGAAAACAATAAACCAAAATTTGCCAGTTTAAGAAAAGACCAACGTCTGGAAACAATCACATTTGAGCAAGCACTTGACCTCTTTAAATTACCAAGGGTGGCAGGAGAATTTGAAGACAAGGAAATGACGGTTGCAATTGGAAGATTCGGGCCTTATGTAAGACATAATGGAATTTTTGTTTCGTTAAAAAAAGAAGATGATCCGATGACAATTACAGCAGATAGGGCTATTGAACTTATAAAAGCAAAGCGTCAGGCAGATATTGACAAATACATTAAAACGTTTCCTGAAAATCCTGAAGTTCAAGTTTTGAACGGACGTTGGGGGCCTTACCTGGTAATTGATAAAAACAATTACAAAATTCCCAAAGGAACAGACGCCGCATCGCTCACATTACAGGATTGTCTGGATATAGCAGCAGATCCTAAAAATGCAAGTAAAGGAAACAGGTTTAGAAAAAAGGAAACGGCTAAAGTTGTGAAGTTACCCGCTGAAAAGAAAGCGAAAGCTGCACCCAAAAAAACAGCAGCAAAAAAAGCTGTTAAAAAAGCGGTAAAAACAGCCACGCCCAAAAAAGTAACGAAGAAAACTGTAACAAAAACAAAAAAGACAAAGTAGAAGTATCAAAATTCAATAGAAATTTTTTATATGCAGGAATATTTCAGCCCTATTGGTATCGAAAAATTTAGCGGAAAAGAGCAATATACTGCATCATCTTATGGAAATATTGTGAATGCATATACAAATGAAGGAGACTTTCCTGATTTAAAGAATGCACAACTTGCAATCATTGGAATAAACGAGGATCGCAAATCAATCGGCAATGAAGGGTGCGGGCTTGCACCGGATTACATCAGGGAAAATTTTTATAAACTGTTTCAAGGGAACTATTCAGCCCATATTGTTGATCTTGGAAATATAAAAAAAGGAAATACAATAGAAGATAGTTATTTTGCGGTAATTGATGTATTGGCGCAATTGTTAAAGAAGAATATCATCCCGATTACAATAGGTGGAGGACAGGATTTTACGTACTGCAATTACCATGCATACCTAAATCTTGAGCAAACAATAAATATTGTTGCTGTAGATGCAGCTTTTGATATCGGAGATGGCGAAAAAGAGCTGAATTCACAAAGTTATTTAAGTAAGATCATACTTCACAGACCAAATATTCTTTTTAATTTTAGTAATATTGGATATCAGACTTATTTTGTTGAACAAAATTCAATAGACTTAATGAATAAGCTATATTTTGATGCTCATCGCCTGGGGCATGTGCGTAAGAATATAGAGGATGTTGAACCTATTGTAAGAAATGCGGATATGTTAAGTTTCGATATTTCGGCCATTCGTCAAAGTGATGCACCAGGAAATGGAAATGCATCCCCTAATGGATTTTATGGTGAAGAAGCCTGTCAGATTGTTAGGTATGCAGGACTGAGTGATAAATTGTCGTCAATCGGATTCTATGAAGTGAATCCTGCATTTGATGCGAATAAACAAACAGCACATTTAGTGGCACAGATGATCTGGTATTTTATCGATGGTTTTTATAACCGCAAACAAGATTATCCGATTGGGGATAAATCGCAATACACAAAATATCGTGTTTCCATTAAGGATCATGAGCATGAAATTGTTTTTTATAAAAGTAATAAAAGTGATCGTTGGTGGATGGATGTGCCATATCCGGTAAACCATAAAGTAAAATATGAGCGTCATCACATGGTTCCCTGTTCGTATGGTGATTATAAAACGGCATGTGAAGATGAAATGCCGGATAGGTGGTGGCAAACCTATCAAAAGTTGGGCTAAAAATTTAAGCTATTTTGTTTAATGAACAACAAATTGTTGAGAAAAATTTGTTTATTTAAACTAAATAGTTAACTTAGCGACCTGACTCGATAAAAAATAAACAGGAGAAAAGCAATTTTGTTAATTAATTAACAATAAGATTTATGAGAAAGAAACTACTATTTTTTGCTTGTTCATTTATCGGATTAGTATCATTTGCCCAGCAAGATGCGCAGTTCAGTATGAATATGTTTAATCGTTTAGCCATTAATCCTGGATATGCGGGAACAACCTATTCAGGATACAAAAGTCAGGGAATTTGCGCTACACTTTTGTATAGAAATCAGTGGACCAATCTTCCTGCAGCACCCACAATCGGTTTGTTAAGTGTTGATTATGGAACCATATTCGGTGGTGGTGTTGGATTGACTGTGGATCAGGACAAACTGGGTTTTGATAAAACATTAAAAGCAAAACTAGCTTACTCATACCATGTTCATATTCGTCCAAATGGCGTTTTAGGAATTGGTATTGATGCAGGAATGATACAAAAATCATTTAATGGCGAATTCAGGGCTCCGGACGGAAGTACTTCTTCTAATCCCGGAACGGATCCAACCATACCTTGGGGTGGATCCTCTTCTGTAACATATGACCTTGGATTTGGATTATATTATACAACAAAACGTTTGTACATTGGTATTTCTTCTTTGCATTTGCCAGAGCAAACTTTAAAACAATCCGGTACATCGGGAGCGTTTGATTATGTGGTGGCACGTCACTATTACGTAATGGCCGGATATACATTCAATCCTTCAAATACGCTTGAAATCACTCCGTCCATCCTTACTAAATCTGATGCAGCTGCCACACAGCTGGATGTTAACTTGCTGGCAAGGTGGAATAAAATGCTTTTCTTTGGTGTTTCTTATCGCTTGACAGATGCAGCAGTAGGAATAGTAGGTATAGAATATAAAGGTTTCAGATTAGGATATGCATACGATTATACATTGTCATCCATAAAGAAACACAGTAACGGAACACATGAGATTATGTTGGGCTATTGTTATAAATTCCCTGTCAGGGAGTATAAGCAATCTCATGTGAATGTAAGATTTTTATAATTTTTAAACTTAAAATGCGTTGGTAACCTTAAAAGATTAGGTTCGTTTAAGCTACTCCATTCGATACGGATCATCATGCTTGTAAAAAGTATGATGATTTTCCATCAATAAGGAGTTTTTAATTAAAAACAACAAATATGAAAAAGTTGCTCATGTTAAGTTCTGCGGTCGCTGTATTAGGTACAACAAGTTGTACCAAAAATACCGGGGAACTTGTAGGTGTTCATCCTCGTGCTGAGTGGTATGATGTAGATCCCTTTGGTATGTTATACATTCCGATGGGAAGTTACAACATGGGGCCAAGTGATGAGGACATACCTTACTCGCACACAACAAAATCCAAAACAGTTTCTGTTCAGGCATTTTACATTGATCAAACAGAGATTTCAAATAACGAGTACCGTCAGTTTGTTTATTGGGTAAAGGATTCGATCGCACACCGTGCATTATTTGAAGATGGACGTGCAGAGCATGGTGTAGAAACGGATGATTTTGAGCAACCGATTGATCCACCACTGGTTAATTTCGATGAAGACATTGCTTATGATGAACAGGATGTCAGAGAAGTGCTGGAGTTTATGTATTTACCGGTTGAGGAACGCTACTATCGTAGAAGAGAGCTCGATACACGTAAAATGAATTATGAGTATTACTGGATCAATTTAAAAATGGCTGCTGCCAAAACAAATCGTTTTAAACCCTCCAAATCTCCAGATGCTATTACAGGTCAGGATTTTATCAATGGTTATCAGTCAACCAGTGTTGGAGATAATAAAACGCTTGGACATTATGATGTGAAAGATGCTGTTTCCGACGGAAGCGGTAACTATAGCTTAAGAGAACGTAAAGATAAAGACAGAAGTGTTTTTATCATGAAAGATGTCATCAATGTTTATCCGGATACCCTTGCCTGGGTGCACGATTTCACCTATTCTTTTAATGAACCCATGACCAATATGTATTTCTGGCATATGGCATACGATGATTATCCCGTAGTTGGAGTAAGCTGGAAACAGGCACGTGCCTTCTGCGTTTGGAGAACACAGTTATTTAATAACTGGTTAAATGGTAATGGACAGCCCTATGTTAATGATTTTCGTTTACCAACAGAATCGGAATGGGAATATGCAGCACGGGGAGGCAATTCTTTAAGCCCTTACCCTTGGGGAGGTCCTTATATCAGAAATGCCTTGGGATGTTTCTTGGGTAACTTTAAACCGATGCGTGGAAGTTATATTGATGATGGTGGTTTCCATACAGTAGGAATCAACTCCTACAATCCAAATGGCTATGGACTATATTGCATGGCAGGTAATGCGGCAGAATGGACCAGCAACGCATTTGATGAATCCGCTTATGATTTTAGCCATGACTTAAACCCTGATTATATATACGAAGCTCAGGATAATGAAGCGAATGTATTAAAACGCAAAGTAATCAGAGGAGGATCTTGGAAAGATGTAGGTTTTTATCTTCAGACAAGTACAAGAACCTATGAGTACCAGGATACAGCAAAATGTTATGTTGGTTTCCGCTGTGTTCAAACTTACTTAGGACGTGCGAAGGATGATGTGGCCGGTGTAGGTTTCGGAGGCAACAAAAATTAAAGAAGTAATCTCTATCTAAACTAAATAAATAATTA
Organism: uncultured Chitinophaga sp.; assembly: GCA_964568515.1. GTDB lineage: Bacteria > Bacteroidota > Bacteroidia > 2-12-FULL-35-15 > 2-12-FULL-35-15 > 2-12-FULL-35-15. Next base: position 5,995 of record CAZMRM010000253.1, read on the forward strand.
TTAACTTTTAAAT
>CAZMRM010000254.1:0-5927 GCA_964568515.1 uncultured Chitinophaga sp.
TAACGATTATGGGAATATCCATTAAAAAAATCGAGTTCCTGATTGCCCTTATTTTATTGAGGTCTAACAAACTCACAAACATTTGATTACCAAAGAAACCCCACTCACCTACACCGATAATTATAGTACGACTGAAAATGCGAAATTGAAATTGAAAGAAAATCCAGAAAAATGGAAATCGAATGAAGATGGAATTGCTCTTTCTGAGGAAGACTCAATTATTTTAATAAAGAATTCTGTAACGATTGATATTGAGGTGGCAGTTGAGTTTGTTAGTAAAAATTCTAATGCATATATTATTGGTCAAATTACTCCAGGAAATTCTCCAAAAGTAATTCTTAGTTAAAGAATATAGAATAAATCATTGTTTTGATGCTAAATTAGATATTAGCAATTCGTTAACGTCTATATTGTTACTGCAACCGGTTTTCCTTCGATTCCTTTTTTTACCAAATAAGCTATAAATTTTGCAAACTCCTCAATATCCTGATTAACACTTGCCTTTTCAAGAGCTTCCATATATGTTTTACGTTCTTCAACAGGAATAACTGTCCAGGGATAACCACCAGATGCTAGCATAACATTTAATACGAAACGCCCCATACGACCATTGCCATCCATATATGGGTGGATGAAGACAAACATAAAGTGTCCCAATACTGCTCTGACAGAAGCTTCCGGTTCTTTCTCCAATAATTCCAGTAATGCTGGCATAGCATCTCTTACAGCATCTTTATTTAATGGTACATGCTTAGAACCACCAATATAAACTTGATCATTTCTATAACCTGCCAAGTCTGAAGCTTTTAAAATACCCGCTGTTACACCAGGTGAAAACAATTCCAGATACCATTCTCCATGATCCTCATCCAAAACTTTACCGGCATTTTTTCCTTTGAGTATTTTTTTTATACTTTCTCTTACTTTTTGAGTTGCTTGCCAATACCCTCTTGCAGCCATTGCATCTCTCTGTTTTTTATCGTCACTATTTTTATAACTATCCCAGGCTCCACTTCTTACACGTTCAATTAACTCAGGTGTAACCTTGTATCTTTCTATAGATAAAGAATGATAAGCATCCGTTACATATATCTCTTCGACCTCCTTCATATATCTATCTGTGTTCTTAGGAATTCCAGGCGCTTTTGGAAAATGCTTAATAACAACTTCCCTCATTTCATACCACATCAATTTTATTCTATTTACATAAGGTGATTTCTCTCTTGCTGATAATACAATAGGGGTAGCGGTTTCAAAAGGATCTGTTTCTCTAATAGTATACCCTGCAGCCTGCATAGTTTTTAAAATATCATTTGCGATCCGCTCCTGACCAATATTTCGAAAGGCTCCAATCAAGCGACCTGCAACTGTGCTATGTCCTCCATCCAATAATAAACGAAGGATTTCAGATGAATCTTTAATTGTAGCAAGAGCCGTTCGAACATCTGTTGCATTTCTCGTAAAAACAGATGGCGAACAATGAATAAGGGCTGATACTAATGTAAGCATCCGTATTCCTTCCAACTCTGTAATTTCTGCACTTTCTGGAAGTGATGATTTCATGCTAAATAAAGATGTTTTGTATAATAATGGAATCACTGAATTAATTCCTTTGGTTGATCGTACAATAAGCTGTTGTGGTACTGTCCAGTTACCTGAATGTATTTGTAAGGAGTGATCCGCAGATACGCAATAGGATTTGCCATATCGATCAGCTAAATAAGCCGCGCAAAAATGCCAATAAGATGCATACCAGGAAGTGCTGTCGCCTTGTTGTTCATAGGCTGGTGTCGCAATATACCATCCTTTAATCACTTCTTTAAGGAACTCATTTTTAACAAGTCGCTCTCTATGTATCCGACTCAATTGGGAGGTCTTAATAGCTATTTGTCCCTTGTCTTGAAAGTCCTTTAACACTTGAAGAGATTCAGCTAGTTTTTCGCTAGGTGTTGCCATGCTGCTTATGTTTTTTCAAAAATTAGTTTACCGTGCTGTTCTAAAATTAGGTCTACAAGTTGCAATAAAATTAGGCTGTAACGCTGTTTTAAAATTAGGCTACCATGCAAATATACAACAAAAAAATAATGAGATGATTGTTTTTGACGATGTACAATTAATTAAAAATGTCAAGTAATTTGTTCATTTACTTGACTAACTGTACAAGGTTCGTACAAGGCAGGTCCGGTTCAATAAAGTCTCAAAAAAACCAAAAAGCAACTAAATATTGACTATCAATCAATTACAAACAATAAACAAGGTGTTATATGGAATGAAAAGGCGGGCGCTCCGCCGAACAGGAGATATTGAGAGGCTTATTATTTTGGATGGTAAACAATATACTGTTATTTATATGTCTAGATCAGGACCAGGGTTAATATATATTTCCTTATGAAATGATTCGCGATACTCTTTAAGCCAAATCAAAATTCCCAGTAACACCTCTTTCCGAATAGCTTTGTTCGAAGCGTGAAGTCGAATGATATTCTTTATCTTGCATGAATTATCTTCTTTTTTTCTTTCCTACTTTTGGTACATCGGCGAAAGCTCACATGGTGTAAATGAATACAACCAAATAAAACTTCGACTAATAAAATATTTGCATAAGAAACTAAATTTTAATGCGATTTTTTTTGAGAGTGGTATATCCGAACTTGCATATGTGAATGAGAAAAAAAAAGACCTTTCTGCTACTGATATGCTTATGAACAGTTTGTTTTATGTATGGCATACAGAAACCAATGTTCAGCTAATGCAATATATAAAAGACAACAACATTCAAATTTTCGGACTTGACCATCAATATACATCCGATCAATATTCAGAATACATAAAATTAGCCGGCAAATCTATTGATTTGCTAACATCATCTCAAAAGCTATCATTAACACCAAAAGCTTTTTGCTAAAAACATGAAGTATTAACTACGTTGGCAGCAATTTATGCATAAGATTTGCTAACCAAATCACAAAACCCTGACATCATGATAAAAAGAACGATTCATTTTTCAGTACTGATTTATTTAATTGTTATTCAGTCAGCAACTGCACAAACCGCTTCCGGGGATAAGTCTATACATAAAGGAAACATAACCTTCACACCTTATTTTGGTTTTCCCAACCTTTTGACCGCTGCACTTCAGAATACATACGAATTAACCAATCAGAAAAAAGAACAGTTAAGCATTACAGGTGTTGGTCCGGTTGGCTTACGTGCCTCGTATTTTATTACCGATCATCTGGCAATAGGAGGAGAAATCAGTTATATCTCTTCATCTGTTCAATGGACCGAAAAAGGAACAATAAAATTAAATGACTCTACTTCTGCTCCTTATACCTATAGTTTTAAATTAAAAGCGCCCAGAATAAGAACACTTGTCAGACTAAATTATCATTTTGCAACAACAGAGCATAGAGACTGGTATGCGGGCATTGGCGCAGGTTACAACAATACCCGTATCCAATTGGAAACCAATGCACCTTACATCAGGGATTTTGATATTCTTTCTTTATACTTTTTGCCCCTGAGTGCCCGTATCCATCTTGGATTTAATTATTATTTCACAAAAAATATAGGGATCAATGCCGAAGTGGGTTTAGGAGGGCCACTTGGTTCAATAGGTATCACAGGAAAATTTTAATGAATGGGATAACTCCAATTCGTCTGCTTTTAAGCCTTGAAGCAGAAATCTCGAAATTACTTTGAATTCAATATCATGCTTAAACCCCGGCTTTAACAATTCCTCTTGTAGATTGTAAAAATCCTTCAAAGAAAGGATTTTGAGGGGAGCCTTACTCACTCTGTTACTAGTATTGAAGGCGAAAACGCCTTGGGTAGCGCGACGTAAGACGCTACGTACAAGGATGTCTGGTAATGCCTCATTGTATAGACTGATTTTGCAAATAGCCTTTTGTTACATTAAAACAGATGATCTGTTCAATCCCTTTTTCTTTGGCCCTTTTCAGCGGTTCCGTAGAAAAACTATTGTTCCAAATGCGTTGACAAAATGAAAGCCTTTTTGCTTTTTTGCCATATTCAAAATACAGCCGTATAATTACTTTTTTATCCATGCATTATTTATTTCCATATTAAAACTATCATTCCTATAAATATCAATGAAGCACCAATAATAATTTTAGGTGTCATTGGCTCTTTCAGTAAAATAAATGATAAGACTAACGTAATAACTATACTCGCTTTATCTATTGCAGCAACATACGATACCAAACCGTCTTTCATAGCCCTGTAATAAAATATCCAACTGAATGAGGTTGTTATTCCCGAACAAACCAATAATAAAAGTTGCTTGTTGGTAAGTAACGGAAAGTCTTTTAGTTTATCAGTAACCAAATTAAAAGCTGTTATCAGAAAAAAAATAGTAGTGGTTCTGATACCTAAACCTAAATCGGGATGGATGTTTTGTAAACCATATTTTGCAAGCACAGAAGTAAGCCCTGCAAAAATCATTGATAGTATTGCATATATTATCCAAGTTTCCATTAGTTTAGTTCATTTAATTTTTTTCCTTGATGATTTGAAAATCTGCGATGTTTTGGCTCGCCTATTATTTGTTTGTTGTAAATACTGTTGTGTCCTGATAGCAGATAAGCAACAACGCAAGCAATAGCAGCATAAACGCCACATTCACTACCGAACAGTTCAATAGCCATTATACTACATGCAATAGGTGTATTGGTAGCCCCTGCAAAAACGGCAACAAATCCCATTCCTGCTAAAAGCCCTGTCGGTAATGGTATAAAACAGCTTAATGCACTTCCTAATGTTGCACCGATAAAGAACAACGGAGTAACTTCGCCACCTTTAAACCCTGCTGATAATGTGATAATGGTAAAAATCATTTTCAAAGCGAAGTCATAAGCAGGTAATTGGTTGTCAAAAGAACTGACAATAGTGGGAATACCTAAACCAATATATTTTGTTGTGCCTATTGTCCAAACTGCTGATGCCACGATAATACCACCGATTAAAGGGCGTAATGGCGGATAAGCAATTTTTGACTTGAAAACAGCACTTGCTTTATGTATGGTTTTGCTGAATGTTGCGGAGCATAACCCAAAAATTATTCCTGCAATGATTGCGTAAATGATATTTAAAAATGAAATGTCGGGTATAAAACTGATGTGGTAATGTGTGTGCTGTGTCTGCCAAAGTTTGGTTACTATATCGGCAATAATAGAAGCTGTAAATGCAGGAAAAATAGCGTCATATTTTAACCGTCCGATTAAAAAAACTTCCAAACCAAAAATTGCACCTGCCAATGGTGTACCGAACACAGAGCCGAATCCTGCGGAAATAGCAGAGATAATTAAAATTTTCCGTTCACTTTCTGTAAGACGAAAAAGCTTGCTAAATTGGTCGGCAACAGCACCTGCCATTTGTAGAGCTGTTCCCTCACGTCCTGCCGAACCACCAAAAAAATGCGTTGCAATAGTTCCGATGTATACAAACGGAGCCATACGGAAAGGAATAATTTTTTTAGGGTCGTGAATGGTATCAATAAGCAAGTTGTTCCCCGCTTCAATGTCTTTGCCTAAATAATGATAGAGCAACCCAATGAAAAAACCACCAATCGGCAATAATGCTATTAACCATAAATTATTTTCCCGAAAATCAGTCACCCAATCCAAAGACTGTAAAAAACCTGCCGAAGTACTACCAACACAAAGCCCGATAAATGAACAAATGAGTGTCCATTTAAGAATATAAGGTATAGCAGGGTAACGCCTGAACCATACATGAAGCTGCAAGTTGATTTTTTTGCTGACTGACTTTTTTTGTTTTGTTCGCATACTACCTGATTAAATGTTATACACTTAATTTAATCAGGCGTCATCAGCTTTTTTAGAGCGGTTGGGTAAGGAAGAACACCATTTCCTTTTTTGTCTGTCACAAAGATAATAATTTGTTTG
>CAZMRM010000255.1:0-945 GCA_964568515.1 uncultured Chitinophaga sp.
AAATTAACGGTCAGCACCAGCTTTGGATGTACGGATGATACAATCATGGAATATAAAGTAGTAGGGCCTGAAGCCAACTACACCATAGCTCCAGCTACACCCGTATGCCGTGGAGAGATCGTTACCTTTACGATCAAAGATATGGTGGATGTGGATTCGTACACCTGGAAATTTGGTGACGGAACATCCGCAACAGATGTATCACCTGCAACGCATGCATACAGTTATGTGCCGCCTAACGGGCAAACAGCTGCCGCATTGATCTTATACGATAAAAACAAAATATGCTCCGTATCCATTCCTATTGATGTGTTGATTCAATCGGTAAAAGCAGATTTCACAATTTCGGACATCAGCAATATACCCGATACCACTATTTGTCTCGGGCAGTATGCTGTATTCGAAAATAAATCCACGAATGGTAGCAACTATAGCTGGGATTTAGGAGATAATACAAGTTCTACTTCGGAAACAACCATCAATCACTCTTATACCTTGCCGGGTAATTATAATGTAACACTTATAACAGCAAGTGCATCGTTGGGTTGTAAAGATACGATTACAAAAATGCTTACCGTTTTGCCATTACCGGCAGTGAGCACGGTTGGTGATTCTGTTTGCCCTGGACAGCCGGCACAAATTTTTGCCACATTTGATCCGACATTTACATATAGCTGGTTGCCGACAACAGGATTAAGCAACCCTGCGGTTTATAATCCGACACTTACACCTACGGCAACAATGGATTATACCGTAACTGTAACAGACGCCAATACATGTTCTACTTCCATAGCAGCAAATGTATATGTTGTACCACCCATTACAAATATTGATTATGATACATTGATCGTCATTGGTGATCAGGTAGCACTTCCAATTGATAACCTCGGCGGTACACTTCAGTTTGTGTGGAACCCGACTACCGGATTAAGTTGCCTGCAATGC
>CAZMRM010000255.1:955-2073 GCA_964568515.1 uncultured Chitinophaga sp.
ATTAAAGTTCCAACTACCTTCACACCGAATGGAGATGGCAGCAATGATATCATTTATGTAAAAGGATGGGGAATAAAAGATCTGGTAAGTTTCCAGATATACAATCGCTGGGGTGAATTAGTATTTGAAACCTCCGAATTAAGTGAAGGCTGGAACGGTTATTACAAAGATATTTTACAAAACAATGATATCTATACGTATAAAGTAAAAGCTACAGATTTCCATGATCAGGTGCTGGAGGCACAGGGGCATATTAATCTGATGCGGTAAGCTGACGATCAATTATTATCAGGAATTAAAAAGGAGCACTGTTTTGTGCTCCTTTTTTTTGCAGTTTTTTATGAAATTACAAAAGGGATTAATCCTTTACCCGGTTAAATGCAAGTGCCTTTAACATCCAGGCCGGAAGTGGTTTTACCGCATCCCGTTTACGAAGATCGAGGTACCAGCCGAATTTTTTGAGAATGGGAATTTTTTTTGTTTCAACAAATTCGATCAGTGTTCCATCCGGATCTTCAATATAACTGAAATGACCGGCTGCTTCTCCCATGTCGAATTTTTCCCCGCTGTTTACGGTAAAAGGATGTCCGTTGTTTTCACATAAAACTTTCATGGCTTGCTGGTTGGTAATATCAAAGCAGAGGTGAATAAAGCCAAGATCACCCCAAAAACGTTTTTCAAAAATAGCACGTTGTGGTCTTCCGAATACCTGTACCAGCTCTATTTCACTATCTCCCAACAGTTTTGAAAATGCGCCTGTCCGTGGTTTACTGTGTTTTAAAAGTACACGTCTTACTTTATGATTGCCACCCGGAAGCTGGTTGAAATCTTCAAATACACCTTCTTTATCATAGGCAACACTATCATATCCTAAAATAGCAGCATAAAATTTTTTGGAGTGTTCGATGTCACTCACACCGATCATGCATCCAACCGGGCCTCCTGTTAACTGTTTGCCCTTTCCGAACCAGGAATTACTTTTTACCACCTGGAATAAATTGTTCCAGGGATCACGCAAATAAAACGTATCATTCCCGCCTGCATCTTTAGTGAGACCGGAAACAAGTGTTACGTTTTCAGATTTTAAAAAATCATACGAGCCCCTTACATCACTTGTT
>CAZMRM010000255.1:2083-5903 GCA_964568515.1 uncultured Chitinophaga sp.
GTGTGCAATAAATACCAAAATCACCGATCTGTAGTTCGAAAGAAGGAGGAAGCGGTACACGGCTGGTGTATTGCCATATTTCAAAACCACCACCACCTTTCATATTGATGGCAAGGATGGCATGCCGTTGTTGTGGTTTGCCCCCTGTGTAGGGCAACATCAGGTTGGCTTCTGCAGCTTCTTCAAAAACAGGAATATCCATTCCGAAGTGATGGCGGTACCATTTAAATGCTTCATGAACATTGGGAACTCCTATTCCAATTTGCTGGATACCTGCAATCGTAGGTAAGGCAGTAGTTTTAGGAGCAATGGTGACTTTTTGAGGAGCTGTTTGTGTTGTCATGAATATAGTTGATTTATTTTTTTTTATTTCCGAACCTGTCAGGTTTATATGTTTTTTAATAGTATATGCTTTAATATCAATAGCTTACAATTAATATTGTATGTTCTCATACATTTTTATATACACTATGGTTGATTGTGGAGTCAAAATCAAATTTAACTTAAAATTGAGAATAAAAGCCAAATTCCCTTTTAGATTATTTTGGGACAAATTATTGCCAGATGATAAAAATAGCGGAGCTTTTAGGAAATGATTAAGGAATAATTAAATTCATGTGTTTCGTCTTATTTTAATCCTTCAAAAAAATCTTCAATTGTCATGTCGAATGCTCTTATAATTTTTATAAGGCTGGAATATCTTAAATCTTCCCCCTTTTCATATCTTCCAAATTGGGAGCGAGGAATATTATGTTCAAAAGCGAAGTTTTCATAATTAGTATAGCCTTTTTTCATTCTTAATTCTTTGATTCTTGTACCCAAAAGAATTAAATCTTCATTGGCTGCCTTCTTTTTAACAACTTTATATTTAGTAGTTGCGGTCTTTTTCATAGTACAAAGATGAAGCAGATACTTCTCATATATTACCATTAATAAATTACCACTATTTGAATACCATTAAAATAAAACCACTATATAATGGTATTATTTTTATATATTAGCAAAAAATATTTACGTTTTTGCTGAAATCACTTCAAAACAGCCAATTAATAACCCACAGCTACGCAGGAAGACGCCCCAAAAGGGCGTGGAGTTGTTTGTGCTGTAGATGGGGCTTGGCGCTTCCTGAAGTGGTTATAGACAATGATTCACGCCTGATTCGTTATGAGGACATTCTGATGGAATTAATAAGCTCCATCAAAACATATATTTTTTTTTAATCTACCATGTAATATTTGGTAATATTCGGTTTAAGTGACGGCTTAATCACATTAACTTACAAAAGAAAGGAGGAAAATAGAAAATTATTTAAATAATTTGGGGCATCCGTTCTTAGAAGAGCCGTTGAACCAAGCCTACCTTGAGGCTTATTTAAGATTAAATTTTAATGTCTGGATTAAAACACTCATTAAATAATATTTAAAGGAACTGTTTTAGTTTAGCTCAATTCATTTTTATTAATTCTAACATTTAAATTAACTTACAATGAAAAATCTAAATTCGTTTAAAAAACACAAAATTAATGACATTAACCAAGTTAAGGGAGGTTATATTAAAACAGAAGGAACTACTACATCAACTGGTAATACAACAGGAGATAGGTAACTTTATTAATTCGGATGATTTAAATGAAATTGCAAATAAGTATAATAATTCATTTTCTAGGTTCTTTATTTATTCGAATAACAGTCATTTGTTTGAAACATTTTTTGATACAAATAAGACTTCTTCGATATTAGTAAACGACTATAACAGATTTCGTAATCCTGTATCCCAAAGTGAAAATTTTTACATTAATATATCCATCTTTTCCGAATCGAGAGATTATAATGCTTACTTCAATGGTAAAATATATATTGACGATCAAGGATTAATAAAAAATGCTCCTGAAACAACATTAGGTTTTGGAAATATTGATAATATTGAGAGTGTAAATCAATTAAGGGAAATTGTTTCTTTACCAGAGTTTCAGAAATATTGGAGGATAACTAATGATAAAATAGATGTATGCAAAGATTGTGAATTTAGAAGAATGTGCATTAGCGGAGGATTACCAAAACAACGTGCAAATGGATCGTGGTTTAATACCAATGAATGTGATTATAATCCCTATATCGCCAAGTGGAAACAGGAAGACGGATATCTTTCACTTAAAGAATCAGGCGTATCAGTGGATGATGTAAATTTTAATATTGATCTTTATAAATTATATAGCATTATTGAAAAACTCTGGAGTTAGTAAAGACAAATCAGTTAACTGAAAAAGAAGTTAATCTCAAGCTTTAGCCTGATCATAATTCAAAACAAGATATAAATGAAAAAAAAATTCCTACATTCATCGCTAATAAAGATTTCAGAGTCTTATCAACGTTTTCTGTAAGCACTGAACATTTTGATTCGGATTTTGCAGATTATGAATTTGAACGTTTACGGCCTTCATTCACTTATTCTGCTTTTTGCTTTTTTATCAGTTTAGAAAATAATCCAGGAAAAAAACGTTTGATCCAGATGGCCCGTAATTCTTTTCCGCCAATAAAAATTTCTTCCTTTCCTTTTTCAATACCCTTTAAAATTTGCGAGGCACAGACATCGGCACTTAAACCTTTTTCCTGGCCCGTATCCATTTTATTATGCTTTTCACCGGTTTTGGTGACCGCATTCATAGAAATATTTGTACGGATTTTTCCCGGGCATACCATTAATATTTTTACATGGTCTTTATCCACTTCCATACGCAGAGACTCAAAAAAGCCATGCAAGGCATGCTTGGAAGCTGAATATGCTGAACGGAAAAAGAATCCGAATTTTCCGGAGATACTGCTGATCACAATGATTTGACCACTTTGCTGCTTTAAAAAAAAAGGCAATACACTTTTTGTAAGCGCAATTGTTCCAAAAAAATTAACTTCCATGATCTTACGATCAATCTCCAAAGGTGTATCCTTTACAAGGGAACGTTGACTGATACCGCCGTTATTTACCAATACATCGATACGGCCAAATTGATGAATGACTTGTTGTATGTGTGCATTTACTTTTGTTGTATCGCTTAGATCCATTGGTAAGATCAATACATTTTCTTCAGCTGATTTTAACAATTTTTTTACACGTTCCAACTCCTCTTCACGTCGTGCAGATAGAACAATTTTTGCTCCTGCTTTTGCAAAGGCAATAGCCAGTGCTTCTCCAATACCGGAAGACGCACCTGTGATCCACACTACTTTATTGTGAAAGATGTTCATAAACACAAAAATAGCTTAAATTTTTTATATTAACTTTGCGAAAACAAAAGGGCAGACAGGAAAATTAGTGCCTGTAAAAATTAAAAAAATGAAGAAAATAATTGTTATATTCTTTAGTGTGTTGCTGGTTTCCTGTACGGATAATAAAGAGGTAGCTATTCCGGAAAATATTCTGACCGAGAAGAAGATGGCGGATGTGATGACGGATATGCAGGTGCTGGAAGCAGCCATCAATCTCAATATCACTGATGATATAACGGCAGGAAAAATACCCGACCTTAAAGCATCCACCCTGGCGCTGCTTGAGAAAAACAATGTGACGGAAAAGCAGTACAACGAGAGCTTTGATTTTTATACACAACATCCGCATTTACTGATAGAAGTCTATAAAATTATTTTAAATAATTTAAGTGAACGACAGGCAAAGGCAGTCAATGAAAAAGAACCGGTCTTAAAAAAAACAGATACGGTTAAAAAGCCCTGATTGGTTTTGGTCACTCAATAAATGACAGGCACACCTTTCTGAAATATTTTGCCAGACCGGTACAAACACCTCCCATAGTCAATTAATTATAATG
>CAZMRM010000256.1:0-5903 GCA_964568515.1 uncultured Chitinophaga sp.
AGGTTAAAAAGCATCACTACCTATAAGGATGGGATAAAGACTATAGAAGAATACCTTGCATTTGATAAGCTTACCGGGCAGGTGATCACCAAACGCATCACCGATCCCAGCAGCGGAATCCGCATCATTGATACACGCATGGCCTATAATGATTATACGGGGATGGGCCCCAAACTGAGAACTCCCGGTAATCAGAATTTATTACTTGCCGTATCAAAAGAAACCGTACACAGCGATCGCCTGATGCGCAACATCTACGGTGATCTGATTGGAACAGGAAAACCCCAGCTGGCAGAAGGTTCCAGAACCACCTGGAGACAAAGCATTCCTGTCCGTATATACAGCAGCGGTGCCTATACAACAGCAAATCAAACCATTACCGGTTGGCTGCCTCATAAAACATACCGGTACAACGGTGATGCAACTGATGCAAACTGGAGAGAAGAAAAAGAGATCACACTTTTCAATAAACACCTGCAACCTTTCGAAAGCAAAAATGGAGTGAGCAACCGCTATACCGCCACTAAAACGGGTTACAATCAGCAATACACCTTGTGTAGTGCAACCGACTGCAGATACACGGATTTTACATTTTCAGGTTTTGAAGACACAGAGACCCTTGCAGGTGGTGCAATTCATTTTGGAGGAGAGATCACCAACGGTACCATGCGCGAAACAGCTCCTCTTACCGTTGGTACACACACCGGAAAATACATTGCAAAGGTACCGGCAAATACAGCCGGACCAGCTTATGTCACCAAAGGCTTTACAACAGACCGTTCCTACAGGGCTTCCATATGGGTACATAACAGCAGTCCGGACAATGCAGCACTTGTTATTCAACTGAACGGAACAGTGAACGGACAAAGCCTTCCGCAAAAAAGTATCTTAAAATCGGATGCAACAGCCATCACTTCCGGCAGCTGGAAACTACTCACTGTGACCATCACTGTTCCTTCGAACTATGTAAGCGGAGCTGGTACCAGTGATTTGAATGTATATGTAAAAAATGACGGAAGCACTCCTGCTTACTTCGATGATTTTATGTTTCGCCCGCTGGATGCGGAACTAACAGGAAACGTCCTTGAAGAAAATACCGGAAAAGTTTTAGCAACACTGGATAAATACGGTTTTGCCACCCGCTACAATTATAACAGCTACGATGGTCGCCTGTCAAGCATATACGTGGAAAAACCAAACAGCGGCTTTGTATTGCAGAAAATTTTCAATTACAATACTGTCCGATAACGATGGGGATAAATAAAAACAATTAAACACTTGAATGATGAAGTCAATTTTTAAACATGCTGTCTGGATCACCGCCCTGGCAGGAACTTCTTTTACCTTTCCCAGAAAAACACCGGCTGCTGCTGCCGGTTCTTCTGTTGCATTCACCGGAGGTTTGGAAGACATTATAGTAGAAACCTATTATGTATCCGGAACTACCGATTCCACGGACACAGATGGCGGTCATCTGGCACCGGGATCTGTTACCTATCGTATTTATGTAGACATGGCACCGGGCTATGAGTTGCAAGCCGTTTATGCTACCTATACACATCCCCTATACATTGCCACAACCACGGGATTCTTCAATAATCAATCCTACGGACAGGCATATGGAAACCTTATAAACAACACCAAACTCAATAAAAATACAATGGCAGTGGACAGTTGGGTAACCATTGGGGCCGCTTCCAAATTTCACCTGGGTGTATTGAAAACAGCAGATACCGATGGAAGCATCATTGGTGGTACACATAACGACGGAGGAAGTGCACTCATTCCGGGCGGACTGCTGGTGGACAGCACTGCCGGCATTCCGTTAACAACAGCTGACGGGCTCTTCTCCGTCAGCACTGTTCCTCAAATAACCACCATTGCTGTTGACCTTTCACCCTTTGATGGAGATAACAGTGCAAACCTGTTCAGCATAGAAGATGGAATGTGGGTGGCACTGAATGGTGCACAGGGTCCAACGGAAGCCAACCAGGTATTGATTGCACAGATCACTACCACCGGGCAACTCACCTTTGAACTCAATGTACAGCTGCGGTCACCGGAAGGAAAAGGGGAGCTGTATGTTGCTTCCAATCCCGTTCAGGATGAAATACTGTTCCCTGCACTGATCCGCCATTAATCCAATTTTCATCTGAATCATGAAAAAATTATTTTTCCTCAGCTTCCTGTTCATCACATCCATAGGCTTCCCGGATAATTGTCCGGGAGATATTAATAAAGACGGGATTGTAAGCGCAGCCGATCTTAACCTCGTCATTACCCAGTTTCAGCAAAACTGTGCCTGTATCGGTGATATAAACGGGGATGGAACAGTCTCTGCTGCTGATTTAAATATACTCATTCCGAATTACGGTAAATCCTGCAGCTATTGCGGAACAGACAAAACCAAAAACTCGGTGACCGTCATCAATTTTGACAGCAACGGGAAAATATATGCGGAGACAAAAGCCTACAGCGACAGATTAGGACGACCTGTACAAACACAATCACTAAACCTGCTTTCCTCGCAAGGTTCTTCTTCCGTTCAAAAGTACACACTCGGAACACAGACCGTAGTGGATGCATTTGGCAGAGGCACCTTACAAACACTGCCTGCACCCGTTGTATTGCCTTCTTCTTCCATTACCACTTATTTCTGTTACAAAGACGGATTCATCGCCAACAGCAGCAACGCCAATTACAGCTATACCGATTTTGATGTTTCAGCTACGCTCAACAATCCGGGCACTGTTAACAGCTCCAATGCGGGTACACTGGGCTGGTATTACAGCAATAATAATACTTCGGAGCCTTATGTTCCTGCCGATGCATTTCCCTATACCCGTGTCGAATATTACAGTGACCCGCTCAACCGTATAAAACGAAGCACTGTTCCCGGCAGCACCTTCAAAATGGGCAGCAACCATGAACAGCAACGCTACTACATGAGCAATGCCGGCGAGCTGTACTATGCATTCGGATACAAAGGCGCTGCAATTATAGGCACAGAAGACAATGGTGCTTTATACAAACCCAACGAAAATTTAAATGCCGCCAAAACCATTGTTGTGGATGCCGATGGTAAAGTCACCATTGCCTATCAAACGCTAACGGGTCTTTCCATCGCTACCTGCCGCAGTGGTGCAAAAGATGCAGGCTGCATTAATCAGAAAGTTTCACAGCAACTGCTATATGCCGGTGAACGTGGTGCAAGCATTCACTTACCTCCCGCCTGTAATCATACCTTATCCATAACCGGGATCACAGAGAATATAACTTACCGGATAACGGATCTGAGCACAGGAAAAATATTGAATGCTGTCAGCGATTATACGTTTAATCCTGTTACCCATGCAATAACCTTTAGCAGCAATTACCAAAACAAACATTTGTTCCTGCGCATCAGTTACGACTATACAGCAGCAGTGCAACCAGCTTCCAGGGATTACCTCACTGTGTGGTACGAACTGGATTATGATAACTGGTCCCTGCAACTGTACGATACAAAAGGACAAGCCATCGCTACCGTACCTCCTGCTGCCATGAATTGTACCTATGACATTGATGTAAACAATACCCTGGTCCAGTCCTATGCCAACTACGACCTTGTTCCTTCCCCGTTCACACAATCTCTTCAAACAGTGAGTGTACCCGTTGATTCAACAAAAAGCAAAAACGTATTTTATACCATTACCTCTCCCTCAAAATGGCTTGCCAACAGGCAATCTTCAGGGACAACCACTTACGACATTCATTATGCCAGTGCTACCAGCAGCAATCCGGAACTGGAAGCGGGCGAGCTGGATCTGATCGAAGAACCTGCAAATGCCCCTGCTTTTACCGATTTGCCAACCAATCCCAACATCTTAAGAACAACCGGCGGAGCTGCACTTACATTTAAACTGTATTCCAACAACAATGAAATAACAGCTGTTCCACCGGCTGTTTTATACATGGATGTACTCTATGAATGCGATAAAACCAAACAACCACCACTTTACAATCAGTGTAAAATAGTTGCCATTGACTCCATACCGGGAATGCCCGCCGCATTTGCCGTTTCGGATAACCTGCTTAAACAGAACAACTACAGCAGCATCGAGTTACGAATGACCGATGTAAAAGCTGCCACCCGCTTTTTTCATCATAACAATGTCCCCCTGGGAGATTTTCAGGTGTACACAGCATCCGATACCATCGCCCTGATCATTGATAAATTGGTGGATCATCAGAAAGTACGTGTAGCACGGCAGGTAATCGAATTTCCTGTTCCCAATCCTTATACTACGGATCAACTCAGCATTACAACTTACAACAAGCTGGGATGGCCCGTTAAAACCGTTTCACCCGATGAAGGAAGAGTGGATGTGATTTATGATACGGAAGGAAAAGTACGGTTTACCTGCAACCAGCAACAGGCCGCTGAAAATAAATTCTCCTACCTGAATTATGATCGTGCCGGAAGAGTAGTGGAAACCGGCGAATATGATCCATCCCTGCAGGCACCGGTTGGTAATCCCGCTGTTTTCTTTGTTCCATACAATAGCGATGGCAGCATACCTCCCGGATCCAACACTGTTCACACCATTGTGAATTTGCCGGACATGGGATCTTATAATCACCGGAGGACGCAGCAAACGTATTTCACCTATGACCTGCCACAGGCTGATTTCCCTTCTTCCACCTATCCCGGATACAACCAGCAGTTCATGGATGCACAACTTGTAAAAACAGCGAACAGCCTTGGTCAGACCTGGTATGGCTATAATTTTATGGGACTGACCGGCTGGAAGGTCAACACGGTGAATGGACTGGGAACAAAAACAATCAATTACACTTATGATAACGATGGCCTGTTAACCAAATCTGATTACCAAAAGGAAACGGCTGCAGAACGTTTTGTGCATCAGTACCTGTACGATGCCGGCAAACGGTTGCAGGAAGTAAAAACAAGTTTTAATAACACCACCTTCACCACCAACCAGGCATTGAAGTATTACCTGCATGGGGCACTGAAACGCAACGAGCTGGGAGGAACCCTTCAGGGACTGGATTATGTATACACGTTGAACGGGCAATTAAAAAGTCTGAATGATCCCACACTTACCAACCGTGATCCCGGTAAGGACAGCTACAGCGGCAGTAACAGCGCATTTAAAAAAGATGTGTTTGGGTTTACACTCGATTATTTTACCGGTGATTACAACCGGCAGAATACCTGGATAGAAACCTATGCACCGGGAGCCGGGAACACAACATTGCCTGCTTTATACAACGGGCAGATACGTGCCATGCGCTGGCAAACCACTTTGCCAACGGCGGCTGTTTCCACTTCCACCTATACCAGCGGCATGTTACAATATGCTTATCAGTACGATTACAGGAACCAGCTCGACAAGGCCATTTTCGGGACCATCACCGCCGGCACACTCAACGGACCCACCACAGGAACCAATCCCGTGTTTGCAGAAAATGCCAATGAGTACCGCGTGGATGACCTCAGCTATGACCGCAACGGGAACATCAGGACCTTGTCGCGCAAAGGAAAAAGCACCGGTTTAACAATGGATATTTTAACCTATAACTATCAACCGGCCCGGCCCAACCGGCTCACTTCCATCAGTGATGCAACAGCAGGACTGGGAATCTATACCGATGACATCGAGGATCAGCCCGACAATAATTACCAGTACAACAGCAATGGACAACTCATTAAAGATACCCAGGCTGATTACAACTATACCTATAACCTTTCAGGAAATGTTACCGGTGTTAAGAAAACAAACGGAACTTTTATCGCAGCCTTTGAATACAATGAAGCCGGATCAAGGCAAAAGAAAACAAGTTACGATGCAGCGGGAAATCCGGTACGCTGGCCCGAGGATCCGAACTATAGACTCAGG
>CAZMRM010000257.1:0-5265 GCA_964568515.1 uncultured Chitinophaga sp.
AATACCATGGTGGATCAGCTGCGTGGTTTTGCATCAGAAGTTACACGTGTTGCCCGTGAAGTAGGTACCGATGGAAAGCTTGGCGGACAAGCATTTGTACCGGGTGTTGCCGGAACCTGGAAAGATTTAACCGATTCGGTGAATCAAATGACTGGTAACCTCACTTCACAAGTACGTAACATTGCCGAGGTAACAAAAGCGGTTGCAAGTGGTGACCTTTCTAAAACCATCACAGTGGATGTAAAAGGAGAAATATTTGATTTGAAAAATACCATCAATAAAATGGTGGATCAGTTAAGGGCATTTGCATCTGAAGTAACCCGTGTTGCCCGTGAAGTGGGGACAGATGGAAAATTAGGAGGACAAGCAAATGTTGCCGGTGTTGCCGGAACCTGGAAAGATTTGACGGATTCCGTGAACATGATGGCATCTAACCTCACTACACAGGTACGTGGTATTGCAAAAGTGGTAAACGCTGTGGCAACCGGAAATCTTCGTCAAAAATTATTTATTAATGCACAAGGTGAAATTGCTCAGCTTACAGATACATTCAATGAAATGATTGAAACATTAGCTGTATTTGCCGATCAAGTTACCAATGTGGCACGTGAGGTAGGGGTGGAAGGCCGTTTAGGTGGACAAGCAAATGTACCTGGTGCTTCCGGTATTTGGAAAAATCTGACCGAAAATGTGAATCAGTTAGCAGAAAATTTAACAACACAGGTACGATCTATTTCTGAAGTAGCCTCAGCTGTGACAAAAGGAGATTTAACAAGAAATATCCGTTTGGATGCAAAAGGAGAGGTAGAGGAATTGAAGGATACCATTAACCAAATGATTACCAACCTGCGCGAAACAACATTGTTGAATCATGAGCAGGATTGGTTGAAATCCAATCTGACCAAATTTACGCAGATGTTACAAGGACAAAAGGATTTGCAAACAGTTGCCCAGCGTATTTTATCGGAGTTGGCAAGAGTAGTGAATGTTCATTATGGCGCATTCTATATTTTATCCTCTGAAGTGGAAACATCCAAATTAAAATTGTTTGCATCCTATGCCTATAAAGCAGAAATAAATATCCCTGAACAATTTACGATTGGTGAAGGACTCGTTGGGCAATGTGCCTTTGAAAAAGAAAGGATTATTCTTTCCAATATTCCGAAGGAATATGTTAAAGTAAGCTCTGCGTTGGGCAAAGCTAAACCTGCCAACCTGATTGTACTTCCGGTACTATTCGAGAACAATGTAAAAGCGGTGATTGAACTTGGTTCGCTGGAAACATTTAGTTTAACACATCTGGATTTCCTTAACCAATTAACCGAAAGTATTGGAATTGTTGTTAATACAATTGAAACAAATACCCGTACGGAAGAATTACTTACACAATCCCAATCGCTTGCAGGAGAATTAAAAATTCAACAGGAAGAATTGAAAAGGACCAATGATGAGTTACAGGACAAGGCGCTCCTGCTGGTAAAACAAAAGAATGAGGTGGAAGCTAAAAATAAAGAAGTAGAAGAAGCAAGAAGATCCCTAGAAGAAAAAGCGGAGCAGTTAACACTGACCTCCAAATATAAATCAGAATTTTTAGCAAACATGTCGCATGAGTTGAGAACACCGCTTAATAGCTTACTGATTCTTGCGCAACAGCTGTATGAAAATGCTGAAGGTAATTTAAATGAAAAGCAAACAAAGTATGCGAAGACCATACACTCCTGTGGTGATGACCTGCTGCAACTGATCAATGATATTCTGGACCTTTCAAAGATTGAATCCGGATTTATTTCCGCCAACATCTCAACGGTTCGCTTTTCAGAAATTACTTCGTTTGTAGAAACTACATTCAAGCCACTATCAGAAGCAAAAAATTTACGCTTCAAAATTGAAATCGGCCAGGAATTGCCTGAATCCCTGGACACCGACTCTCAACGATTGAATCAGATCTTAAAAAATCTGCTTTCCAATTCTTTTAAATTCACAGAAAAAGGAGAAGTGATCCTTAGAATATTCAATGCCAGGAAAGCCTGGAAACATGGTAACAGCACACTGGATAAGGCCAACCAGGTAGTTGGTTTTTCAATTATTGATTCAGGTATCGGAATTCCACAGGATAAACAATCAATTATTTTTGAAGCCTTTCAACAGGCTGAAGGTTCAACTAGCCGTAAATATGGAGGAACAGGATTAGGATTGTCAATCAGCCGCGGACTCGCGGAATTACTCGGTGGAACTATTGAGCTTGAAAGTGAAGCAGGAAAAGGCAGCACCTTTACTTTGTTTATTCCAATGGATAGGATTCAGGAGAATAATCATTACACAACAACCTCAGAAGTGTTTAAACCAGAGCCAGAAGCATTGGATGATATTTTAAATTCATTAAAAATAACAAGTGATGGAAATGATTCCAGGAAACTCGAATCAATTAGCGAAATGATCAACGAAACAGGAGATGACCGAAATTCGATATCAGTGAATGATAAAGTATTGCTTGTAATAGAAGATGATTTCCGATTTGGTAAAATAATGATCGATCGCGCACATGAGGATGGATTGAAAGTAGTGATCGCCACCAACTACTCGGAAATTTTTAATTTCGTTGCCCATTTTAAACCAATGGCCATTACACTGGATGTAAAACTACAGGATACAAGCGGATGGAAGGTACTCGACCTCTTGAAAAATGATTTAAATTATCGTCACATTCCTATTTATTTAATATCCGGTGAAGAAAATAAAAATCTTGCTCTGAGAAGAGGAGCCAGAAGCTTTTTATTAAAACCACTATCCAATGATACGCTGAATGATCTGTTTACAGATATTCTGGTTTTTAATTCTAAAACAACCAGACAATTATTAATTGTAGAAGACAATGAAGTGGAATCCTCACAGATTATAAAGCTGCTAAAAGAGGAAAATATTGAAATAACACTTGTATCTACCGGTGAAGAAGCACTGGAATTATTGAAAGAAAGATTATTTGATACCATCATACTGGATTATCATCTTTCGGGAATTTCGGGGTTACAGTTAATAAAAAAAATAAAACGGGAGCAGAATGTGATGGTACCCATCATCATATACTCTGCAAAGGATTTTAATAGAGAGGAGTTATCACAATTGAATAAGTTGTCGAGCAGTATTATTCTAAAGGATGTGAACTCATTGGATCGTTTGTTAGAAGAAACAATGCTTTTTTTACACGTGAACTATGCTAATTTTCCTTTGGAAAAGAGAAGGATGATGGAGAACATAAGGATGAAAGGCGATATTTTATCAGGTAAAAAAGTATTGGTTGTGGATGATGATGTTCGTAATTTATTTGCCATTACTACAGTATTTGAACGATACAACATTCACGTGATAACGGCAGAAAGCGGTAAGGAAGCCATTGCATTGATGAATGAGTCAACAGATATTGAAATGGTGCTTATGGATATCATGATGCCTGAGATGGATGGATATGAAACCATGCAGAAAATAAGAAGAGAGCATAAGAATATTTCGCTGCCCATTATTGCGGTAACTGCAAAAGCAATGAAAGGTGACCGTCAGAAATGTCTGGAAGCAGGTGCTTCAGATTACATTACCAAACCCTTGAAAATGGATCAGTTACTTTCCATGATGAGAATGTGGTTTTATAAATAAAAAAATAGCATGAAAATGTCGGCAAGAATTAAAATTTTGTTGGTGGATGATAAGGAAAATAATTTGCTTTCTATGGAAAGTATTTTATGGCGGGATGGGTATTATTTAGTAAAAGCATCTTCCGGAAAAGATGCTTTAAAAATTCTTTTGAAAGAAATGGATTTTACATTAATATTAATGGATGTGGAAATGCCTGAAATAAATGGCTTTGAAACAGCTGCTATGATCTATCAACGTGAAAAATTAAAACACATACCCATCATCTTTATAACAGCTCATAGTTATGGAGATGATAATATATTTAAAGGATATAGAGCAGGTGCAGTTGATTACATCTATAAACCGGTGCAACCAGAGCTGCTTCGAGCAAAAGTAGGCATTTTTGCAGAGTTGTATAGGAAAACACATCAGTTGATGCTGCAAGAAGAAAAATTAATTGCCATCAACAAAAGTTTGGAAGTTGAAATAAAAGACAGAATTTTAACAGAAGAAAAAGTAAATGCTTTAAATAAACAATTGCTGGATAACATTCATCAATTGGAATCCACTAATAAAGAACTGGACCGTTTTGCATACATGGCCTCGCATGATTTGCAGGAACCACTAAGAAAGATAAGAATATTCAGTGAACGCATACAAATAAAATATGCACAGGAGTTGGATGCGGAAGGAAGATTGTATATTGATAAAACGCAATCAGCTTGTGAGCGTATGCAAAACTTAATCAATGATATTTTGGCTTTCAGTAAAATAAATGTTGAGAAAGAATTGATGATACATTCGGATATTAATTCTATCATTGAGGAAGTATTGCTGGATATGGAGCTGGAAATAACAGAGAAAAAGGCAGTAGTGGAAGTAGAAAGAATTCCAAAGCTAAACGTTCACCCAAGACTGATAAAACCGCTGTTTCAAAATCTGATCAGTAATTCTTTAAAATATTCAAGAAAAGAAATAGCACCGGTGGTAAAAATATCAGCAAAATTAGATGAGCCTTTAAAACATTCGGATAGCACCGGTGTTAGAAAGTTTTGCCGTATCAAAGTAGAAGACAATGGGGTTGGTTTTGAGCAGGAATATGCTGATCAGGTTTTTACCATGTTTAAACGTCTGCATGTAGGCGGTGAGTATCAGGGAACAGGTATCGGACTTGCGATCTGTAAAAAAATAGTAGAA
Source organism: uncultured Chitinophaga sp. (assembly GCA_964568515.1). GTDB lineage: Bacteria > Bacteroidota > Bacteroidia > 2-12-FULL-35-15 > 2-12-FULL-35-15 > 2-12-FULL-35-15. The sequence goes on from CAZMRM010000257.1 coordinate 4,825, forward strand.
CAGCATAATGGATTCATAAGCGTAAAGAGCGCAGTAAATAAAGGTAGTGCCTTTATTATTAGTTTGCCAGTTGAGGAGTTTGCATAACCTTTTCAGTTTGAAACTAAAAACACAACGAATTTGAACACTCTTAGCGATAAAAAATTTCCACTCACTAAAAGTGAAACAGGACAACTTATCCAGTCAGTGGATTGGAATTTAACACCACTTGGTCCTATAGAAAAATGGTCGAAGAGCTTAATAACTTCGGTTAATATTTGTTTAACATCCCGTTTCCCAATGATGGTATTGTGGGGAAAAGATTTTATTCAACTATATAATGATGATTATAAAGACATCATTGGAACGAAACATCCTGTTGCCTTTGGTGCAAAATGCAGAGACGTATGGGCCGAGATCTGGCATATTATCGGACCTATGCTGGAAGAAAAGGTTTTTAAG
>CAZMRM010000257.1:5275-5896 GCA_964568515.1 uncultured Chitinophaga sp.
TTTTTAAGAAAGGGGAATCCACATTGTCTGAAAATCTAAGCCTAATATTAAATCGAAAAGATTATCCGGAAGAATGCTATTTCACATTTTCCTACAGCCCTATTTTTGATGAAGGTGAGATACAAGGCGTTTTTTGTACCATTCAGGAAACAACACATGAAGTGATCAATTGCAGGCGTTTATACATGTTGCAATCACTGTCTCATGTGATAACAGATAAAAAAACTCAGAAAGATATTTTTGATAATGCAATAGAGGTTTTTAAAGCATACCCTCATGATTTTCCGTACTCCGTCTTTTATTCTCTGGATGATGAAAATATGAAAGCTCAACGATTATCCATATGCGGAATTGACGAAAATCAGGAATTATCACCTCTTACCATTCACCTTGCAGAATTAAATTTTTATGCAGTAAATGTAAAAAAAGCAATTACAGAGGGTGAACCGGTTATTTTTATACATCCGAAAATAAAAATTAGCTTAAAGAATCAGGAAGAATGGATAGAGGAATCATTAATATTTCCTGTTATTCCCAAGGGAAGAAAGCAAGCGGTAGCTGTACTGGTAGTGGGAGTAAATCCTAATTTAAAGCTGACAGATGAGTACATGCATTTTTTCA
>CAZMRM010000258.1:0-5860 GCA_964568515.1 uncultured Chitinophaga sp.
AAGTGATAACTGGGGGCAAATTGAACAAAATACAGATACCGATGCTTTTACTTTTGTAATCGGTTCATCCGGAGGAACCCTTAATTTAAGACTGGATCCATTGGAATACCTGCGTCAACTGGACATTGCTGCAAAAATTGTGGATGAAAACGGAAGCACGGTTGCTTCCAGCAATTTAGCAGTACACCGTTCTGCAGAGTTTAAAAACCTTTCCTTGAAAGCAGGAAAATATTCGTTGATCGTACAGGGAGGTGCTGAACTAACACCTCAAACAGGTTTCTCCACCTACGGCTCACTGGGCTTTTACGGAATAGAAGGAACCCTGAGCGGAGCCATTGTTACCTCCATTGATAAAGTAGCCTTTGAAAATTCGGTGGCTGCTTTTCCAAATCCGACAGCTGATCTGTTAAACATCAGCTATGGATTCAACAACCCGGACACAGAAGTTACACTGACCACCATGACCGGACAAACAGTTTACTTTTCCAATCAGATGGTACAAACCATTGATCTATCCGGTCTGGCAAAAGGAATTTATTTTTTGAAAATTTCAGCTAATGGTGAAAGCTGTGTAAAAAAAATATCGAAGCTCTAAAATGCCTGGATAAATTGGTTTTTATTTGATGAGAAAAGGTCCGGCGCAACAGGTTGTTGCGCCGGACCTTTTTTGTGATACTCGAAACCAAACAAAACTTGTATGCCTGAGTTAGCGATTTTTTATATTTAACCACTACTGTTTTTGGGGAAGCTTTCAGACTGATCGCGCGGCTATTTAGCATAGTGTGCTTATAAGGCAGCTTGGGCTTTCGTGCCGCTGACTTTAACAGCTATTTTAGTAAGAGCACATTATGTTACAATAGCTTTGGAGAGGGGTGGTTATTTTTTCTTCTTTAGCTTAAAACCTTCGATTACCTGAGGAGGCTTAGGTTTCTCTTGCTTCTCCAATAATTCATCCAGGTATTGAAAAACCAATTCTATATTTTTATTATGATTGTCTACCTTGGATTTTATCTTTTCTATTTCTAAACGCAGCTCTGTATTATTTAAAAGCATTTTCCTTAATGCTACAAAAGCACGCATGATGGCAATATTCATCTCCCTTGCTCTTTTACTTTTTAAAACACTTGATAACATCGCTACTCCTGTTTCTGCAAAAGCAAACGGTATAGACCCACCCAGATGCTGTTTAGAAGGTATCACATTTTGTGATACCACCAGGTCTATTTCATTTTCCGTTAAGCTAAACATAAAATCGGCTGGGAATAAATCTATATTTCTGCGAACTGCTTGCTTTAATGCTCTTGTCTATACTCCATATATTTCCGATAGATGAACATCTAACATTACTTTTTCTTCTCGCAAAAAAAGTATTTTACCCATTATTATTTCTGATGGTATTAATACTGCAGTCGATTTTTTTGCCATACTTCATTATGTTTATTAAAGTTGTAAATTAAATATATAATATGATTTTGCATTTATCTTTGCGGCATGAACAAAACAGCTAACAGCTAATGAAAATTAAACATTTTATCGTCTTCGCTTTTTTTGCAGCCATTCCTTTCAGTATTCATTCACAGGAAAAAAAAATTACACTGGATCTAAGTAAAGAAAAAAAAAGCACGCTACTCCAGGTTATTGATGTTGATAGTACAAACTGGCTATTTTATACCGGTAAAATTTCCGGTATGAATAAAAACAATATTGATTCAAAGTTAAGCCTGTACTCCGAAGAAGGGCAGTTAGAATGGGAAGTTCCGGTGGAACGAAAAGCAAATGACCAATGGGGAAAGATTAATTTAATAACAACAGGTGATTTTGTATATCATGTAGAAAAGATAGCAAAGTACCCGTCGCTGGGGGTTTATAAAGAGCTGTTCATTACTATAGTCCCTGTATCGGGTGGGCAGGCCCGGACGGCATACTTTCAGGATGTTCAAAACATCATTCAAAATGAAGTGGGTTATTTTGCAACGGGCAGGCAAATTTGTTTTATTAATTACAATTACCAAAGCAATGAAAATGCTGCTTACTATCTGCACCAGCTCAACATTGAAACCAAACAAACAAAAGAAATTAAACTCAACCTGCCTGTTATCAGAGAGGAGGATAAAAAAAATTGGTATCCTCAATGGTTCTTCATCGGAGAAAAGGATGGACTGCTTTATTTTTATTCAAAAGAATTAAAGCAAAACGAGTCAGAACAGTCATTGATTTATCATTTGTTAAAAGTTAAAACCGATGGCAGTTTATCTGATCAATCGGATATTGCTTTACATCCGGATAAAAACCGTTTTTTTTCTCCTTGTGATCAAATACATCCCGGAATTGATCATATACCTGATCTCTTTACATTCAAGCGCACAAATGCTTCCAGCAATGGAGGCTTTGTATATACGCCAAATATCGGGAGCTTTGGAGATATTTACGTTGATCTGGCAAGGGAACAATTATTTGCTTACGGGCTTTTCAATTATAACAAACCTTATAAATTTTCCGTTGGAACTAACCTTTTAAGTATGAGTCAACAGGCGGAATACGCAGGATTTTATGTCTATAAATATGACCTGGCAGGGAAACCGCTTTGGCAGGTGAATTACGATTTTCCCGAAGAATTAAAACAAACAGATAAACGGTTGATTAAAAATGTAGCCTATGATAATCAATCGTTGTTAAAGCTTTTTAACAACAATCAATTTATGATCGTTGAACTTTTAACCTTTAATGGTATCGGGAAAAATACGGATCCCAATGATTTCCGATTTTACATGGAGGATAACGTAGCCGAACCTTTACAAATTACAGGACAACAGTACGTGGATGGTGGGGGAACGATCTTTTTTTCCAAGAAGTACAGCACAAAAGAAATTCCTTTAAATGAAGGAGAAATACTGACAAAACTGAATGCGGCCAACAAGGATAAGAATATCAGTTATTCGATCATCAGGGGTAAAAAAAGTCTTCTTGTACAAGCATTCAATCAAAAGGAAAATAAATATGTGTATACAGCAGTTGCTCCATGAAAACATTCACATAAGCAAATAACTTTAGTAGAAACTTCCTGTTATCAAACCCGGAAAAAACGAAAAGCAATAAAAGCAGAAAGACCTGTTAAAATTATTTATACCAGTAGGTACGAAGCTCAGCTGGAGCCCTGTGTGTATGGCGCTTCGTGACTCATCCCTGTGCTTTGCTTATCCTTTTATCAACCGTAGATTGAAATTACTACCATCAATAATCAAATAAATTCAAATAGGTATTACCTTTAAACTTTTTTCTTTGCTGTTTAACAACACAACAAGCTGTCATTAATACTAACATTGCAGGTGTGTCTAACAAATCCTGGCGTGGACAGACCTTCTGATCCAATCAAGTTTAGGTAGACAGCAAGGTGCTTTTCATTAGTAGGCAGTCTCCGGTTAAGTGCATATTTTTTGAGAGGTTTGGTTGATTCTTTGTTCAAAAGAAAATTCATTTTCGAAAAAATCATTCGTAACTTCATACCTAAAACGTCGTAACCTTCAACTGACACTCTGGAATGAAAGCCAGAAAGGTCGTCAGTTGAAGGTTACTCCTTCTTTTATTTCTACTTTACAGGAGTTGGATTCTTTCGTAAGAAACTTCCAAGTTTAATAGTATCATTCAAAGCCTCTGTTGTTATATATCTTATGTGCTTATACTTCCCTTTATATTGAATGTAGTCTATTATATTGTGAGATCCAACACCCCCTTCTGTATACGCAATCAAACAAAGTGTATCACTTACAAGAACAAAATGTAATTTTCTACTATACTCATATTTATCCTTACCGTCTCCTTCTAATAAACGTGCATCCGAAAAACTAATTTGCCCTACGTTTGTACTGTCACCTATTTTAAAAGGTACATTATTTATTCTGCTAATACTATCTATAACAGCACTGGGAATATCCAACTTGTTGGCAGAATACCGATATTTCTTCTCATTCAAAAAGTCTAAAACCTCATTATGCATTTTATCCTCTGGCTTTATACTCATACAACTCAAAAGTAAAAATGAATACAGTATATAAATTGTCTTCATCATCTATATGGTATTGGTTTAACAACTCTTGTGTTATCCGCAGGTACAACCATTTTTTTAGCTGTTTCTGATGGCCCGCTTTGTCCTTTTTGTGTTGAACCATCCGCTGGAGTTATAGAATTAACTCCTGTTGATTCATATGTAGTGCCTCTATGGTCTGTCCTCGTTCCTTCTTGCTGTGGAGTTACCATAATATTAAAAGGCTGATTCTTATTAGTTGCATTTATATATGGTGTTTCAATGTTATCAATAACCCGCTTTTCTTCTGCATTATCATAACCAGTACCATCAGGAGCTAAATCGTTTTTCAAAGCATCTACTTCTGCTTTTGTATCTGCATTAATATATCTTTCTGCATGTGCCCCTTCATGTAATAGAGCTGTAGCTGGCGTTATAGCTCCACCATTAGTAGTTTGTAATGCCGTTGTAGGATTCCAATTTATATTAACATCATTAACTTTTGTACCTGTTCCATTAATGTTCCCTGTCGTTGCATCATCATGCGTTTTTATTTCATTAAATGTTACAGTCTCTTTAGATGCAGATATATTTTGGAATGTTTTATTAGCATCATTTTTCATCACTGCTGTAACAGCTTCATGCACCTGCTGTACAAAAGCATTGCTTGTGGTTGGTTTAACGCCTGGCTTATATGTGTAATACTTATTTACTCCATTCTCCACGTAATGAACTCTAATAATTTTCCCATCTGGGTCAATAAAAAATATTGGATTATTGGCAGCATAAGAATAAGGGCTTATACCTGGATACATTGTTCCTTTGGCATCAGGTTTCGGAGTTCTACCTAACCTTACATCAAGCCATCTATCGCCCATATCAACGGTATTTCCGCTTCCGCTAACTTCATCTACTTTCTCATGTCCATTGAACCCATAACGGTAACCATTGCTCTGATATGTCTTCCCTGGCATTTCCATACCAAAGGCATAGTAATTTGCATAGCTCCATTCCTGAGCTGCTCCCGTACTTAGTTTCTGGTCACTGAAGGTTACTCTTACATTACCCAGGTGATCACTTAATTCGTATGCCTTCTGGTTGATGTTACGCGTATAATAACCATTAAAATGCGACAGATCGTAGGTCCATACGGATGTTATGCAACTGGTACATGTTAAGAAATGACCGGTCGTATCCGTTGTTTTTACCACACGATTCAGCGGCCGGTGAACACCCAGCCGGGAACTGCCATAGATATAACTTTCATCCTGACGGTATACATAATCACTGCCTGACATGGTACGAATATACGTAGAAAGCAGGTTACCACCTGCATCTCTCACATAATAGGTTACTTTAGTATTAGCTGCGCTAACCGGTTTATCCACTTTTACCACCCGGTTACCCGATGCATCATACAAAAACAACAAGCTGTCATTATTTGCCTTGCGTATGGATTTTATCTTTCCATATACATTCCAGCTGATCGTACGGATACTTTCTGCAGAATCTTTCACCAGGTTACCAATCTCATCATAAGCATAATTATTGGCCGGCTGATCATCCACATCATTGGTGGCAGAAGGAGCTATTGCATCCGTTACCTGCAACAGTTTATTGGTACCCGTTACATAATTATAGGTCAGCTGATCCATGGCTACACCATCTCCTGCCCTGTTCAGGGTGCTGATATTTCCGTTGGTATCATACGTATAGGTATTGTCATAAGTATCGGCCGGGTCGCTCCAGGATGTGCTGTAGCTGCGGTAATCCTCTGTTTTAAGACGGTTCAGCTGATCGTAACGATAGATAAAACCCATTTGTCCTGCGCCGGTTTTC
>CAZMRM010000259.1:0-1405 GCA_964568515.1 uncultured Chitinophaga sp.
TAACGATAATAATTCCGCCACACCTATCTTCCCTTTTATAGAACCTTGTATATCAGCATTTTGACAGATCACTTCTCCTTCAATATTTCCTGATGGCCCTACCACCAACTTGCCCTTTACATTGATTGATCCCGTTAACGTACCATCTATACGCATATCTCTGTCCGTTGTAATATCTCCTGTTATTACTGTTCCTGCTCCTATTATATTAGGCAACGGGGTATCTGAGGTGTTGTTTGAAGCCATAGTTTTATTAAACATAGTTTTGGTAAATTTATGTGTTTTTGTAAAAATAGCAGAAAAAACATAAAAATTAGTACAAAATACACTTTATTGCATTGAACATCCTGTTTCTTCCTTGTGTTTCTTCCTTCCTAAACGCCAGTTCCCTTACTTGAAGTTCTGACTGAAAAACTGTTCGTACGCTGTAATATTTTTATCCTTATAGAATATGGTAAAATTTTCGGCAGATATTATAAACGATTGATAGGATCCTTCTTTCAGATCCGAAAACAGGTCCTTTTTCTTTGTATTAAAATGATAGTATTGCATCGCTTCCTCTTTTCCGCTAAACGACTTCACGTTCACCAACTGATGAGCATTATCCAGAAAAAGATCGGAAATGGAGAGGCCCTTTAATCCAAAAGAAAATTGGTTGCTTTCCGATAATTTGATTTTAAAGTTATCGATGTTTCCTGTTCCGTTCTCTGCAATTAAAACCCAGTAATACTCCCCGTTTTCATTGAATACAAATTTTGATTTCTTTTCTGCAGCAGCTGTATCCTTCTGAACAGGCAGATTTCCCCCTTTTTGTTGTTTAATTATCTGTAGTATTTCTTCTGCTTTTTCTTTCACAGGACTTTTTGGATATTTAATCACAATTTGCATTAATGCCGATTCAAAAGAGCTGATGTCCTGTGTTCTTCCGATTGATAATGCTTTTAAAAAAGCAAACTGGGGAATGAGTATACTTTTTGAGTACTGGCTCTCTGCTTTCGTACAATTGACAATCACCTCCGCATAGTTTCCTTCCGAATACAACTGGTATGTTTCTGTATAAAACCGCTCCACTTCGCTTTTACTCGCATTTACATCTTTTGCATAATCCGGATTTTTAATGATCTTGGCGTATTCAGAATCCGGAAATCCGGTAACAATCAGATTTTTATAGTATTCTGATTTGTTCTGATTTTCCATACTCAGGTACGTTCTGTACAACCGGTAATAGCTCGACAATAAATACTTATTATCCGGGTAACGTTTCAGCAATTCTTCCAGTGTTTCCACTGATTTTTGATTGTTCAGCAATTGTTCTTTATAAATGCTTCCGGCATTATAATATGCATCTATGATCCTTGCTGTGGAAGTTGCCAGGGAATCGGGAGTAAGCGGGATATTCTTCAGG
>CAZMRM010000259.1:1415-5848 GCA_964568515.1 uncultured Chitinophaga sp.
GTCTACCGGGAAGTCTTTGATTTTTGAGTCTCTGTTTCTTTCTTTTGTAACGGTTGATGCGGTTGTTTTTACATCATTTGTTGTTTTGGAAGAGTCGGCGGATGTTTCTTCATTCTGTTCATTGGCCTCCAGAATCAACTCCTTTTCACTTCTTCTCCAATTGTCTTCCAGTTTTCGTCTTCCCCACTTTTTAGTAAATTCTATTTTTCCAAAACTAACAGTTGAAGCATTGTAAAAATACCAGGATGTTACCGGTCCGCTTGAGGTTACGGGAGTTCCGACAATGGGAGTCGCATTGAGCACCTGTTCTTTTTGCAAACGCGACAATTCTTCCGCTTTTTTCTCATCCTCCTCCAGCTGTCTGATCATTTTATCGATTGCCTGGTTCCGTTGTGATTCACTCATTTTTGCAAGTGTCTGAACACTGTCTTCATAACTGATCGTATTCAGGTTTCGAACCAGCTCTGTTAAACTGTTTTTCTTTGTTTCTATTTGTACATAATCCGGATAGTCCTTTGGCAAAATGGTGATCGCACTGTCATAGTTGGATTCCGCTTTTTTATAATCCGGGCGATCAAAATAAATATCTCCGCGTTTTAAATAGGACAAGGCCTTCTGACTATTATTGGATACGCTTTCCCTGATCGATAAGTTCAGGTAATCCAATGAACCCGGAACATCCGATTCCTTGTAAGCGATTTCTGCCAGTGCATAATAGATCTGGTCACGGTACTCTGTATTTTTATCGTCTTTCAGCATACGCATCAATTGTTTTTTAATGCGTTTACTATCCCCTTCTGTTACATCATAAAAACGGGCACGATTGATTTGTGCACTGAACACCATATCATAAGAGGGGTGTAATTTGGGAACCATGCTATAAAATTTGGAAGCTTTTGGTGTATCACCGGATTTTTGATACAACTGTGCCAGTATGTAAATATACCTTGCTCTTTCCTGTTTATTGCGCGTTAAGCCAACGGCCCTGGTAAGTTGTTTAATGGCTTGCTGATAATCTGCCCGCTTGATATACAAGTCGGCAGCGGCCAGTGCAAATTCCCGTTCATAACTTCTTTCCTTTGGAAAATCTTTTGCAGAACGTATCTCATCAATAATTCCTTCAGTCAATGAATAACTTCCGATTTCATTATCGGTTCGCATCATCCATATTTTACCGGCATATTTTGCTTTGGGTTGAGGATAAATTTTAGAAACATATTCAAATGCCTCCAGCGCTGAAAACAGATCTCTTTTGTATAAATGGGACTTCCCGATGAGCATGTAATTTTCATCGATCCAGCGGCAAGCATTGGGGATTTCCAATTTTGTTTTTGGATTCATGATCACATGCCGTTGAATGACAACCGATGATTTTTTTATGGTATTATCAAAATCATTAAAAAAATTCTTTGCGGATTCATTATCGGGATAAACAATAACAGGAAGTAATTTTGTAAAGTCATCCTTATTTGCTTTCTCCACTTTTTTTACGGCCTCCTTCAGATTTTCTTTCGAATTAAAATAGCCGTTATAATGGGCATTCATGTTGTGCCAGCCTCTCAGCAACAGTGTATTTTTTGTTTGGGAACAGGAAACGAGTAGCAATGCTGTAAAAAAAAGCATCCTGCGAATTATCAGAGAAAATTTATTTGCGGTCATTACCAGTCCTTTGTTCTAAGTCAACGTACTATAACTGTTGAACTGCAAAAATATTTTATTTTTCATAGAAAACGGCAATATTTCTTATTATTCCCACAGCCTGTTTTTTTACTATTTATATATAATCAATAATTTGCGATATTTGCGGGTCAAATGGAAGAAGAAAAAGAAAAAAAGCGTGCACTTTTAGAACGGTTAAGAAATCGTTACCGGTTGGTAGTCATGAATGACGACACGTTTGAAGAAACCTTTTCTTTAAGATTAACACCATTAGGTGTTTTTACACTGATCGGAAGCATTACCATAATTCTTACGATTGTCGTTATTTCACTCGTTGCTTTTACTCCCCTGCGTGAATACATTCCCGGTTATGCAGACATTAACATGCGCAGAACCCTTATCAATATTACCTTACGAAGCGATTCACTGGAACGTGCTTTAGTAGAGCGGAATGCGTTTCTTGAAAACATACAGAATGTATTGAGTGGGAATATCCAATCCGATAGCACACAAAACCGTCCAGGCAGCAGGGACACATTAAAATCGAACCTTCCTATGAAAGCTTCTTCAAAAGAAGAGGAGCTGAAAAAAAACATAGAATCACAGGATAAATACAGTCTTGCTTTTGAATCGGATGCTGCTAAAAATGCACTTCGTAATTTTTTCTTTTTTACACCAATAAAAGGCAGTATCACCGAATCTTATAATCCCAAACTTCAGCATTATGGAATTGATATTGTCGGACCCGAGAATGAAGCCATTAAGGTAACATTGGATGGCACTGTCTTGTTGGCTACCTGGTCATCAGAAACCGGATATACCATCACTGTTCAGCACAGCAACAATCTCATCTCTGTTTATAAACACAATTCGGTACTCCTGAAAAAAGCAGGAGATCATGTGAAAGCAGGGGAGCCCATTGCTATTATCGGAAACTCGGGAGAACAAACGTCCGGTCCTCATCTTCATTTTGAATTATGGTACAATGGTACTGCGATCGATCCTCAAAACTATATGGTATTTTAAATGCATACAACACCTTCAGAAACGATTAAACGCATTGCTGTCCTTGGTTCTACCGGATCCGTTGGAACTCAGACGCTGGACGTGGTACGGGCAAACAGGAATTTTTTTCAAATAGAAGTATTAACAGGTAATGGAAATGCTGATCTCCTTATTAAACAGGCATTGGAGTTTCAGCCCAATGTGGTTGTCATTGCTGATGAAAGCAAGTATCAAAAAGTAAAAGAAGCACTTCTGCCTCATGATATTAAAGTATTTGCCGGAAATAAATCGGTGACTGAAGTTGTACAAATGGAAAGCATTGACCTGGTTGTTGCCAGTATTGTCGGTTATGCCGGGTTGGAATCCACCATCTCGGCAATTAAGGCCGGAAAACAGATCGCATTGGCAAATAAAGAGACTCTTGTAGTTGCAGGCGACCTGGTAACAACACTGGCAAAAGAAAAAGGTGTGAACCTGTATCCTGTCGACTCCGAGCATTCGGCTATTTTTCAATGCCTTGCAGGAGAATTTCATAATCCGATCGAAAAAATTTATTTAACCGCCTCAGGCGGCCCTTTCAGGGGAAAGGATACACATTTTTTAAAAACCATTAAAAAGGAACAGGCATTAAAGCATCCCAACTGGGAGATGGGCGCTAAAATTACCATCGACTCTGCTTCCCTTATGAACAAAGGGTTGGAAGTAATTGAAGCCAAATGGCTATTCAACCTTAAACCCGAACAGATTGATGTGATTGTACATCCTCAAAGTATTATACATTCACTCGTACAATTTACAGATGGCAGTATAAAGGCCCAGATGGGCCTGCCGGATATGAAATTACCCATTCAATATGCATTGACGTATCCGAAAAGGGTCCTTTCGGATTTTCCACGTTTTAGTTTTTTTAACTATCCTGAATTCACATTTGAGCAGCCTGATATTAAAACATTTCGTAACCTTGCATTAGCATTCGAAGCACTCCATAAAGGCGGTAATGCCCCCTGTGTGCTGAACGCAGCAAATGAAGTTGCAGTAGATGCATTTTTAAAAGACAAAATAGGGTTCTTAGAAATGAGTGATATTGTTGAGAATTGTCTGCAACACATCTCTTTTATTAAAAAACCAAGCTATGAGGATTATGTGGAAACCGATCAGGAAACAAGAAGACAGGCCAACATGCTGGTACAATCCAATAGCTATTCATAACCATTAATCCAACTCTTCACCATCATTATGGAAATACTAACACAAGCTGCACAATTTATATTAAGCCTCTCCATTCTCATCGTATTGCATGAGCTTGGACATTTCATTCCAGCTAAATTATTTAAAACACGGGTAGAAAAATTTTACCTGTTTTTTGATCCCTGGTTCTCTCTTTTTAAAGTGAAAAAAGGTGAAACGGAATATGGGATCGGCTGGCTTCCTTTGGGAGGTTATGTAAAGATCTCGGGAATGATTGATGAGTCGATGGATAAAGAGCAGATGGCTCAACCGCCAAAACCATGGGAGTTCAGAGCTAAACCGGCCTGGCAACGCCTGATCATTATGCTTGGTGGAGTGACCGTAAATGTGCTGTTGGGTATTTTGATTTATGCAATGGTCCTCTTTGCCTGGGGTGAAGAATATCTTCCCACTCAAAATGTAAAATACGGGATTGCTACTGATTCCGTAGGTTACAAGATGGGACTGCGTGACGGGGATATGATCTTATCTGTTAATCATCTACCTGTTTCCAGTATTAACAGGGTTCCTTACGAAGTTTT
>CAZMRM010000260.1:0-5846 GCA_964568515.1 uncultured Chitinophaga sp.
CATGCGATAGACAAAGCAGCCGTAGATGTATGCCAGTATTTTGATAAAAATGTTACCAAAGTAATTGCTACATTAGGCTGGGAACAAGAGTATTTTCTGGTGGATGAGGCATTGCATAATGCACGTCCCGATCTTGCAATGACCGGACGTACCTTATTCGGACATTCACCTGCTAAAGGACAACAATTGGAAGATCATTATTTTGGATCCATTCCTGATCGTGTTGCTGCCTTTATGCGTGATTTTGAGATTGAATCCCTGAAATTAGGTATTCCAATCAAAACCCGTCACAATGAAGTGGCACCCAACCAGTTTGAATGTGCGCCGGTTTATGAGGAATGTAACTTAGCTGTTGATCATAATCAATTATTGATGGATGTGATGACCAAAGTCGCCATCCGTCATAATTTCCGTGTGTTGTTGCATGAAAAGCCCTATGCAGGTGTAAATGGTAGCGGTAAACACAATAACTGGAGTATGAGTACCAATACGGGTAAAAACCTGTTAAGTCCTGGTAAAACACCAAAAACAAACCTTCAGTTTTTAACCTTCTTTGTCAATACAATTAAAGCAGTTCATGATCATGCCGATTTGTTACGTGCATCCATTGCATCTGCAAATAATGATCATCGTTTAGGAGCGAATGAAGCTCCGCCGGCTATTATGTCCGCATTTTTAGGAACACAGCTTTCCAATGTACTGGATGAGTTGGAAACCAAAGTGAAATCAGGGAAAATGAGTCCGGATGAAAAAACAGCTCTGAAGCTTGGAGTAGGTAAAATACCGGATATTTTACTGGATAATACGGATAGGAACAGAACCTCCCCCTTTGCATTTACCGGAAATAAATTTGAGTTCCGTGCCGTAGGTTCATCGGCAAGTTGCGCAGGTCCAATGATTGTGTTGAACACCATTGTTGCAGATCAACTGGTTGAGTTTAAAAAACAGGTAGATGCCCTGATTGCTAAAAATGTGGAGAAAGATGAAGCCATCTTCCAGGTACTGAGAAAATGTATCGTTGAATCCAAAAAAATACGTTTCGAAGGAAACGGTTATGGAGAAGAATGGGTAAAAGAAGCTGAAAAATTGGGACTTTCCAACATCAAAACCACACCACATGCTTTGGGTGCATTTGTATCAAAGCAAACGATCGAAATATTTGAAAGACAAAACATCCTGAGTGAACGTGAACAACATGCACGTTACGATATTTATCTGGAAACCTATACTAAGAAAATTCAGATCGAATCACGTGTAATCGGCGATTTGGCCTTGAATCACATTATTCCTACTGCTATTAAATATCAAAGCACATTGATCGAAAATGTAAGAGGACTGAAGGAAATTACAAGCGGTGCCGAATTTAAAAAGATAGCTCAGATCCAGCTGGATATGATTACTGAAATATCCGAACACATCAATATCATTAAAACGAAAGTGGATGAAATGACAGAGGCACGCAAAAAAGCCAATTCCATTACGGATGTGAAAAAACAAGCAATTGACTATTGTGAAAAAGTAAAAGAAGCATACTTTGAAACGATTCGTTACCATGTTGACAAGCTGGAACTATTAGTAGATGATGAAAGCTGGCCTTTACCAAAATACAGAGAATTATTATTTACAAAATAATAAAAAATTACCTGCTTGATTTCAGTAAAGATCTCTGACACTCTTGTGTCAGAGATCTTTACTTTATAAGAACCTAAAGTGCGAATATTGGTAAAAAACAATTTTTTATACCAAATATTTCTTATTTTAGCAGCATTAACCAGTTTTAACAAACAAAATTAATATGAGGATATTGACAAAATTAGTTACGGCAATCGTTGTATCTCTTTTATTTTCGACCAATTTACTTGCTCAAAAGAATTTTTTGGAAGAAGCCGATAAGGCCTACACAAACAAAGAGTATTTTAATTCAATAGAACTCTACAAAAAGGCGTATACCAAAGAAAAAAGTAAAGAAGGTAAAGCCTATATTATTTTTAAAACAGGTGAAGCCTATCGAATGATAGGTGATGTAAAACAGGCAGAAGCCTGGTACACAAAAGCCATAAAAGCAGGTTACGGCGATCCTAAAGCCGTACTTTACCTGGCGAATGCAAAAAGATCCCAGGAAAAATACGAAGAGGCACTTGTTGAATACAACAATTACAAGAAACTGGCGCCGGATGATCCCAAAGGAGATGATGGTGCCAAATCCTGTGAATTGGCTCAGCAATGGAAAACCAAAGCTACCCGTTATGTAGTGGAAAACCTTAGCATGATCAATACGAAGGATCCTGATTTTGCACCCTCCTATGAAGATAAAAAATATACTAAATTATACTTTACATCTACACGTCCGGGCGGTATAGGTACTGCTATCGACCAGGGAACCGGCGAACTGTTCAGTGATATTTTTGAAACACAGGTAGACAAAAATGGAAAATGGAGTACCCCCATTGCTTTACCTGAACCAGTTAACACAAAAGATAATGAAGGATCAGGAACATTGAGCCGCAAAGGGGATGTGATTATATTTACCCGTTGTGAAGTAGAGAAAAAGAAAGTAAAACTGAATCAATTGTGGTATGCATACAAAAAAGGAAATGTATGGGATAACCCTGTTAAAGTGGAATTTTGTGTAGATACCATTGATTATGCATCTCCTGCCTTATCCGTAGATGGCGAGACCATGATTTTCTCTTCCAACCAGGAAGGGGGACAAGGAGACAGGGATCTTTGGATCAGTAAATTTGATAAAAAAGAAAAAAAATGGACTGCCCCGGTTAATCTTGGTAGTACCATTAACACCCCTCAAAAAGAAGTGTTTCCTTTTATACATGATGATGGAACGTTGTACTTTTCTTCCGATGGACATCTTGGAATGGGAGGCTGGGACATTTTCAAAGCTGATAAAAAAGGGGAAAATGAATGGACCAACGTCACCAATATGAGATACCCGATAAACTCTGCCGGTGATGACTTTGGAATTATTTTCGAAGGTACAAAAGAAAGAGGATATCTATCCTCCAACCGTGAAGGTACAAAAGGTGCCGATGATATCTGGTCATTTGTATTACCTCCATTGTTATTTGCAATAGAAGGAACAGTTAGTGATTGCCGTTTCAAAGAAGTGATCCCTGGCGTGACCATAAAATTATTAGGTTCTGATGGTAGTTCCGTTGAAACAAAGACCGATGCGAACGGAGTTTATAGATTTGCAGAAAATGGAACTTCAAGATATGTTAATGCAGGAACCTCCTATGTAATCACTACAGAAGTAGGAAATGACGTAATTACCAAACAGGCTCCCAAAGGTTTTGTGAACAGCTCGGAAAAAGCCAAAGAAACCACCGTTGGATTAGAAGAATCCAGAACATTTAAACATGATTTCTGTCTCGTACCAATTGAAAGAGATATTTATTTTGCCAATGTATTTTATGAATTAGGAAAGGCCACGCTTACACAACAGGCAAAAGACTCATTGATAGGTTTGGTTGATATTTTGAAAGATAATCCGACATTTGTTATTGAGTTAAGTTCTCATACCGACTACCGTGGTAATGATGTGTTCAATCAAAAATTATCCGAAGCCCGTGCAAAATCCTGTGTTCAGTTTTTGATCGAAAATGGAGTGAATCCAAAACGGCTTGTACCAAAAGGATATGGTGAGAAAAGACCGGTTGAGGTGAAAGATGCAAACGGAAATGTTATGTATACCTTAACAGAAGACTATATTTTAAAGGAAACAAAAGGGAAATCAAAAGAAGAATTTGAAGCATTGATGGCATTGAACAGACGTACCGTATTTAGTGTGATCAGAAAGGATTTTGTTGATCCGAATGCTCCTAAAGAAGTGCCCGCAACACAGGAACAATCCTCTACCACTGATCAAAACAAAGATGAGACAAAACCTGCAGAATCAAATCAGGCCAAACCGGAAGATAAAAAAAGCGAATAAAATAAATTATAAATACAGCAAAACAGCGTAAGCTGACAGTAAAACATCTCGGTAATTTACGAGATGTTTTTACTTTAATACAAGTAAGAGTGCTTGCAAACTGATGACACGATAAGGGATGTCTAAACTATGAATACAGAAAACAGATATAATCGTCGAGGAGTCTCCGCTTCTAAAGAAGACGTACACGCAGCCATTTCAAAAATTGATAAGGGACTTTTTCCTAAAGCTTTTTGTAAAATTGTTCCTGATTACCTGGGAAATGATGAAAATTATTGCATTGTCATGCATGCAGATGGTGCGGGTACCAAATCATCCCTGGCATACATGTATTGGAAGGAAACCGGTGATATAAGTGTATGGAAAGGCGTTGCGCAGGATGCCATTGTCATGAATACAGATGACCTATTATGTGTAGGGGCCATCGACAACATTTTACTTTCCTCTACCATCGGACGTAATAAAAACCTCATTCCTGCTGATGTTATAGCAACACTCATCAATGGTACAGAAGAAATATTGGAACAGTTAAGGAGTCATGGTATAGGCATCTTTTCAACAGGCGGAGAAACGGCTGATGTTGGGGATCTGGTACGGACAATCATTGTCGACTCTACTGTTGTATGCCGCATGAAACGTAGTGATGTGATTGACAACAGTAATATCAGGGCAGGAGATGTTATTGTAGGGCTGGCCTCTGATGGACAAGCAAGTTACGAGGCCGAATACAACGGTGGAATGGGAAGCAACGGATTAACTTCCGCAAGACATGATGTATTTGAAAAATCGCTGGCATCTAAATTTCCAGAAAGTTTTGATCCTGCTGTTCCACAAGAGCTGATATACTCCGGCAAAGTAAAGCTGACCGATAAAATCACGATTCCGGCAAATGGAAAAAATTCCGAAAAAGAAGTTACTGCCGGAAAGCTGGTGCTTTCACCTACCCGGACTTACGCACCGGTCATAAAAAAAATACTCGATACATATCGTTCGCAATTGCATGGCATGGTTCATTGTAGCGGAGGTGCACAAACAAAAATTTTGCACTTTGCAGGTGAAAATTTGCACATTATCAAGGACAATTTATTCTCTGTGCCACCTTTATTTAACCTGATACAAAAACAAAGCAAAACCGAATGGCAGGAAATGTATAAAGTGTTTAATATGGGACACCGTATGGAACTATATGTTCCACCAACCATTGCCGCTGATCTTATTCGTATTTCAGAATCATTTGGTATACCGGCAAGAATAGTTGGAAGGGTGGAAAGCAGCGCTTTACGTCAATTAACCATTGAATCAGAATTTGGTACTTTTCATTATCAATAATTGTTAATCTTAAAATCCAATCGGATGAAAAGAAGAATTTCCGTTATCATGCTTGTATTTATAATGTTTAGCTTTATAACCGGAGCGGGACAAACAGATAAAAAAGCTGCATCCAAGAAAGAAATCAGCCGGGAAAAAATAACGAAAGAGGATAAAAAATTAAAAAAAGACGGAACACCTGATATGCGTTATAGAGAAATAAGGAAGCTGCGAAACCCGCAGGACCACTGAAAAAGGATGGTACTCCGGATAAACGATACAAAGAAAATAAAGCGAATAAAAAATAAGTGACTATCGGAAACTTTATACCAAGCAATACTATTTATCTCTTTTTCTTTTTTTCTTGAAAAAAAAAGGTCATCGACAGCCGCACAGGCAGGCCATACCCCCGCTACCTTTTCTGGCCTACGCACCTGATCATATACCCCTTGTTCCCTGACTGTTAAATCGAGTGATGAACTGAATTTAAGCACTGAACAGTGGGTGGGCAAGAGACTTTGCCGGGGCGGCTTCGTGTGTAAGGTGGGAGGAAGACGTACGGCCGGGTGGGCTTGTGGGAGTGTCTTCC
>CAZMRM010000261.1:0-506 GCA_964568515.1 uncultured Chitinophaga sp.
GTATTACCTGTTAAATGCCAACCTTAATTTAATATCTGTGAGTACTTTCTTGGTGTATAACGGAAAATCGCCATTCATCATCCATGCATAATAAGAAGGTTCATCGCGTAGAACCTGTTCTACCGGTTTTCCTATATGTTTACCAAAGTTGAATACTTCCACCTGGTTGTCATTAAAAATAATACGGCCGGCCAGGTCTACATGTTTATTGATATTGGTGAATTCATGAAGTGCACTGACATCGTTTTGGATAGGAGTGGATTTATTACCTTTTTTGTCTTCAAATTCAACACCGTTATATTTTTCCAGCTGTGCCAAGAATACTTCATAAGTTGCTTCAATATCCGCAAGCGCTGTATGTGCATTGATAATATTTTTACCACAATAAAATTTATAAGCAGCTTTTAATGTTCGCTGTTCCATCAGATGGAAGATGTTTTGAACATCTACAAATTTTCTGTTCCGAATATCAAAATCCACTTCTGCACGTAAAAACTCTTCTACCA
>CAZMRM010000261.1:516-5845 GCA_964568515.1 uncultured Chitinophaga sp.
AATACCGGAATATCAAAACGATTGGAATTGTATCCGGCCAGGTCACAATCCTTTAAAAAATCTGCCAGGCTTTTGGCTATTTCTTTAAATTTCGGTGCATCAGCAACATCAGCATCATATATACCATGTATCAATGATGATTCGAGTGGAATAGGAATGGTAGGATGAATGCGTTTAGACTTTACTTCCTTCGTACCATTCGGCATAATCTTCAGAATAGCAATTTCTACGATCCTGTCGGAAGCAATATTAACGCCCGTGGTTTCAAGATCAAAAAAAGCGAGGGGACGTTTTAAATTTAGCTGAAACATAAGGCAAAATAGCGGTGTTAAGAAAATTTATAATTACTTCTGGAGTATGAATGTTTTCTTTGTTTCATTTTGATTCGGAGCCCCGAATTCAAAAATGTAAATAAAATCAGAGTACGTTTTATACCCTTTTGATTGTACAGATACCTGGTATTTTCCCGGGGTAAAGGCCATTATGAATTTTCCTGTTTTGGAGTTTGGTGTATAGAGGTATGGCTCAGGATCAGCATCTGCCGTATTGATGACAGTAACTGTCGCATCTTTAATCGTTGAACTGTCAGTTCCTATGATATTACAAAGTAGTACGGTATATTTTCCTTCAGCATCATTGAATTTGATACGGTATAAATCCAAATCACCATAACCACCCTCCCTCACTGCTGAAATATAGGCCACTCTGTTATCCGCAGTAAAAGAGATACAACGATCGTCACCCACTGTATTTACCGGATATCCGAGGTTTTTAGGTTCCGACCAGGTATTATTCGTTTCGTCCCATACCGTTTTGAAAAGATCAAAATCACCCATTCCGGCATGTCCCTGAGAAGAAAAATAAAGCGTTTTACCATCCGGTGCTATTTCCGGAAAATCTTCTTTGTAACGTGTATTTATTTTAGGTCCCAGATTTTGTGCTTCGGCCCAGTTTCCGTTAGGTAACTTTCTCGCCATGTAAATATCGGTTTCCCCATGACCATCCGGCCGCTTACTGGCAAAAAAGATAACATTACCATCCTTCGTAATGGAACCTGCTGTTTCATAATGGGAGTTTACATTGGCACTTAATTTTTTCATGCGTTGAAAAGCACCGGATTTATTATTGGAAGAATAAATATTACCAAAGCTATCAATATGATCAATGTACATGATCATTGTTTGTCCATCGGGTGTTAAACTAACCGCCTGCTCATCTAATGCTGTGTTTACCATGCCTCCCATGTTTTTGGGTTTGGTCCATAAATTATTTACAGGATTCGATATATAAATATCGGAAGAATAATACCCGTCCACTTCCACCTGTGAGGCACCCACATTCCCTTTTCTGCGGGAAGTAAAAATTAAAAAAGATTCATTTTCAGGAACAAAAGGATAGTAATCCGGAAATGGAGAATTGACATTTATTCCTAGATTCTGAAAAGTAACATTTACAGGATGCTTCACATATTCTTTCCCGTTTTCACATGTTTCTATTTTATGATCGATATCGTCAATATCTGCGGGAGATGAAAGTGTTCCTTTATATTTTGTATACGCTTTAATGGCATCATCAAAACGGCTTGCGTACTGATAGGCAAGACCTAAATCCTTCCATACACGATCCTCCACTTTAGTTTGTTTGCTTATTTTTTCAAGATAAGGAATTGCCAATGTTTTGTTAATGTTGGTGGATAAATAACAAATTCCCAGTTTATAGTTGTAATCCATGTTATTGGGATCTTTTTTTAAAAGCTCCTTGTATACAGGGATTGCAGCTAAATAATTGCCATGGTTAAAATGTTCCTTTGCTTCTCTCGGATCAATAAATCTATTGGATTTTGATTGTCCAAAGGCCGTCGTATAACATACATTTACAATAGCAATAATTAAAAATAGAATTTTCTTGTTTGTTTTCACGCTACTCTTTCTTTTTATTCAAATCCCGGTTGTTCA
This sequence comes from uncultured Chitinophaga sp., assembly GCA_964568515.1. Classification (GTDB taxonomy): domain Bacteria; phylum Bacteroidota; class Bacteroidia; order 2-12-FULL-35-15; family 2-12-FULL-35-15; genus 2-12-FULL-35-15. Next base: position 2,472 of record CAZMRM010000261.1, read on the forward strand.
ATTAATTTGCATTAACTTTTACATACTGGTATTTTTCGTATTCTGCTTTATTCTTTAGATAATCTTTCTTGTATTCTGGTCCTTCCACTACGGTTTTTACTTTTGTTACCACAATTTTATCTTCCGTAACTCCTTTATCTTTTAATGCTTTCTTTAACTGATCCCTGATCTTATTATTTCTTTCCTGAGAAAGCTCTTTGTTTCCCCGAAATTTCCGTGTAGGAACTTTTGATGCACCCGAGGTGATCGTTAAGCTAATAGTACCTTTATGGTTATACAGCTCCATAATATTTGCTACAAACTCTTTAAATGCTTCTCCATTGACATCTGTTTCTGTGACGTTGTATGGAAAATGCATTTCAAAGTTCAGATCGTTGACTTTTGCTAGGGGGTCGGAGACGGTTTTAATTGGTTTATCTTCTGTCTGATTGTCAATGGCTGTTTTATCCCGTGTATCTGCTGCGGGTTTGTCCGTTATAACTTTTGCTACTGAATCAGCTGCTGGTTCACTGATATTTACATCCTTCAGAAAAACAGCTTTTTCAATTTCCTGATAAGCAGCTCCAGGAGGCACTTCCATGTTTTCCGAATGAAATTCTTTACCGTCATCCTGATAGGAGATGGTATAATTACTTCCGGGAGGAATGATAATCGTAAAGCTGCCATCTTTAAGAGGGCGGTAAGTACCAACAGTTGTACCGGTAACATTGTTGGTTACGTAAATAGCAAGATCGCCTGTCAGTTCTTTACCGGATTGTTGCTTTATTTTTCCTTTTATCAATACCAGAGGTTCTTCCTTACGTTCAGGAATACGAACCATGTAGATATCTTTTTCACCATATCCTTGTGGTCGTGAAGAGGAAGAATAGTAACCTCTTTTTCCATCCGGTGACGTCACATAAAACAAATCATCATCCGTTGTATTGATCGGATAACCTATGTTTATAGGCTCTTCCCATTTATTTTCATTGATATTTGAAAAGAAAATATCAAATCCACCGATGGTTTTGTGTCCTTTGGAACTAAAGAAAAGAAGGCTTCCGCTGGGATGTATGAAAGGCGATTCTTCATCATAAGGGGTATTGATTGGTGCACCTACATTTACAGCAAGGCTCCATTTTCCATTCGGTAACTTCACACATCTCCAGATATCTCGGCCTCCTAAACCACCTTTGCGATCACTAACAAAATATAAGGTGTTGCCATCCGGTGTTAAGCAGGCATTGGTTTCCCAACTGGATGTATTTACATTAGACCCTAATGGTTCAGGTTTCGTCCACTGATCATTGATATCCAGTTTACTAAAATAAATGTCGCCGCCATTGTCATCCCTGTATATTGTAAGTGTTTGGCCGTCTGCTGTAAGACCTACACTGGCTTCATGTGTAACCGTATTGATATTTGGACTGATTGAAACCGGGGTGGTCCAGGAAGTATCATCGCTTTTACGATAAGAAATATAAATATCTTCATAGAATTCGTCTTCGATGGTTTTATCTCCCCCGGTGCTGCCTGGTCTTCTGGAAGTAAAAATCAGTGTTTTCTCATCTGCAGATAATACCGGACTGTAATCGGGAAAAGGACTGTTGATACTGTCACCCAAATTTTCAATAATGACTTTAATGGGGGCAGCCGTTAGCTCTTTTGCATTATTACATATTTCAATTTGCCGGTTTACATCATTGAGCATCTCGGTTTGATTGGAGTATAGAAGTGATTTAAATTTTTCGAAATTGGCAATGGCTTCATCAAATTTATAATTCAGATGCAATGCTTGTCCGTAATAGTAAAAAGCATTTACAGGTGCCGCTTTTTCGGTAGGCTCAATATCGTTATACTTTTTGGTTGTGTTAACAATGGCTTTTTCCAAATAGGTAAGGGCTTTGGGGCGTTCGGTAACGGTTTTTAAATAACAAAAGCCAATTTTATAATTGATATTGGAATTGGTGGAGTCAATATTATACGCCCAAAGGAAGTTTTTTAAAGCCTGAACATAATTCCCTTCCAAAATTAATAAGTTTCCTTCCGTAAACTTTTGACGATAATCACTTTTGCTTTGCGCTTTAACAGAGAATTGTAAAAGAAGAGCAAGTAAAAATAATGTCAAGCCTCTTTGCATATATATTAGGATTGGTTTTAAATGATAATCAATCAATTATGTTCTTTCGCAAGAATTCAAATTTATGCAAAAATACCAATTTTTAACCTAAATCCCTGATATAATTTAAGAAATCAATACAATCTTTAAGGAATTATGGGTTTTCAATGATTTTTATTTCGACACGACGGTTCAGTTGCATACCACTTTCGTTGGGTTTGCCATTAGGAAGGATGTTGGGAGCAATGGGTTGTGTTTTTCCAAACCCTTTGGCTGTAAGCCGTGTTTTGGGAATCCCTTTTTGTGAAACAGCATTTACAACAGACTCTGCCCTTGCCTGGGATAATTTAAGATTGATGGCATCTTGTCCTTTATTATCCGTATGTCCATAAACATCAAGTTTAATTGCAGGATAGTCTGTCATTAGTTTGACGATTTTATCAATTTCCACCTGGGATTCTTTTCTTAATACCGATTTGTTTGAATCAAAAAAGATATTGTTTAACACGATTTTGGAACCTGCTTTTACTTTTGAAAGCATAATATCTTTTTCAAGTATGCTGTACTCCGGCTGTTTAGGAACATTGATGTTCTGAGACTGAAATAAATATCCATTTGCTTCATAGCTGATATTATAGTTTTGCCCGCGGTTCAAACTAAAGTAATAGTATCCGGAATCCACATCGTTATAATAAGTATCGATCATTTGTCCGGTTATATTATCTTTTACAATTATGGTCGCATCTTTTAGAATTTCACCTGCTTCATTTTTTATTGTTCCTTTAACACTGATAGTGCCCAATGTCTTACTTTCCAGATTCACAAATTTCAAGGAGAGCGCCTTTTCAATTTCACTATATTCTGCACCTGCCGGAATCACAATCTTGATCGTTAAGGGCTCAAAATCCTGTGCTTCATAAGTAATGTTGTATGATTTATCTTTGTCGCCACTATTTAATATCAGGATATATTTTCCGGTAATCGCATTGGGTTTTACTTCCTGAACCACAGCATTGCTTTCCAGTTCGGTAGCTGTGATACGGACACTTGGTGGAACCTTTTTTGTCCCGTTAAATGTCATGTATCCGGAAACCACTGTTAGTGGCTCCAGGAAAGGATTGAAGAAACTGACTTCGTAGATATCTTTATTTCCGAATCCATTTGGCCGTACAGAAGAAAAATAACCTTTCTTGCCATCAGACGATTGCATGTAAAAAATATCATCATCCGGTGTGTTGATCGGAGCACGCATATTTTCGGGAGTAGACCATGTATT
>CAZMRM010000262.1:0-441 GCA_964568515.1 uncultured Chitinophaga sp.
AAGATCATAGAAATTGCAAAACAGCTAGAGGTGGATGGTATTCACCCGGGATACGGTTTTTTATCGGAAAATTCAGAATTTGCAGCCAAAGTGAAAAAATCAGGAATTACCTTTATTGGCCCCTCTTCCGAGGCAATGGACATGATGGGCGATAAACTATCCGCAAAAGCTGCAGCAAAAAAATACAATATTCCTATGGTGCCTGGTTCTGATGGTGCCATATCAAGTATTGAAGAAGGTAAAAAAGTAGCCCAGGCAACTGGTTTTCCGTTGCTGATCAAGGCAAGTGCAGGAGGTGGTGGTAAAGGGATGCGAATTGTTGAAAAAATAGAAGAATTTGAGGAGCAAATGAAACTGGCTGTAAGTGAAGCCACTTCGGCCTTCGGAGATGGATCTGTATTTATAGAACGTTATGTTGCCGGTCCGCGCCATATCGAAATT
>CAZMRM010000262.1:451-5819 GCA_964568515.1 uncultured Chitinophaga sp.
TATTGTTTACCTGTTTGAACGTGAATGTTCCATTCAACGTCGTCATCAAAAAGTAATTGAAGAAGCTCCTTCCTCTGTTCTTACACCTGAAATTCGCAAAGCAATGGGTGAATGTGCCGTCAATGTCGGTAAAGCCTGCAATTATGAAGGTGCCGGAACTGTAGAGTTTTTATTGGACGAATCACACCATTTCTATTTTCTGGAAATGAATACACGTTTACAGGTAGAACATCCTGTAACAGAAATGATCACCGGTATTGACCTGGTAAAGGAACAAATTAAAATTGCCAGAGGAGAAAAACTATCCTTCCGTCAGGAAGAACTCAAAATACAAGGACATAGCCTGGAAATAAGAGTTTATGCTGAGGATCCAACGAATAATTTTCTTCCTGATATTGGAAAACTGGTAACCTATAAAATTCCGCAAGGCCTTGGTATTCGTGTGGATGATGGATTTGAAGAAGGTATGGATATTCCGATCTACTATGATCCAATGATTGCCAAACTCATTACCTTTGGAAAAGATCGCCGGGAAGCCATCAGCAGAATGATTCGTGCGATCGAGGATTATCAGATAACAGGTGTTGAAACCACCTTGCCCTTCTGTAAATTCGTTCTAAAACACCCGGCTTTCGTATCCGGGAATTTTGACACGCATTTTATTAAACATCATTATTCTCCTGAAATGCTTGGTGAGGAAGATGAAGGTGAAGCACTTATCGCTGCTTTGGTTGGTGCCAAGCTGGTCAATGAAAAAGCCGAAAAACCATCCAAACCGGTGGAAGCTACGTCAAAATCCATGTGGAAAACAAATCGTGGTTAAGGATTGTTAATTTGTTTATAAAGAGTGAATTTTTCCGGTTTAAAATCATAACTTTTAGCCTTGTTATGCGTTATATATGCTAATTTGGGTATAAGTTTTGACCAAAGAAGCCCAATGGCAAAAAATCAATATCTTTTTATAATCTTCTTAATTTTACCTTTCTTATCCTCGGCCCAGCAGGAATCCGTAAAAATTCAGGATAAGCCAGTTAACGGTATTTCTCTTCCGGCTCATATTGTGGATGGAGACACGCTGCCATACATAAACCTAACGCCTGTAATCTGCATCTCAACACGTACTTTTAAAAACAAAAAGGAACAGCAACGCTGGGAAAGAACAAAATACAATGTTAAAAAAGTGTACCCTTATGCTATTTTGGCAGCGGCTAAATTGAAAGAATTTGACCGTATTCTGGCAACTATTCCTACTCAACGGGAACGTGACCGGTTTATGAAAGAAGCAGAAGATCATTTAACGGATGAGTTTGCCGAAGAATTAAAAAAATTAACGGTCAGTCAAGGAAAAGTATTAATTAAACTTATTGATAGAGAAACAGGAAAAACCACCTATGATGTAGTAAAAAAAATGAGAGGCTCTTTCTCAGCATTTATGTGGCAAAGCTTGGCAGTAATGTTCAACTCTAACTTAAAAAGCGAGTATGACGCCGAGGGGGATGATAAATCCATTGAATTGGCTATTCGTTTAATAGAAGATGGTCAATTTTAAAATACATTCATAAAACAATAACAAAGGGATCGTTCAGGATCCCTTTGTTATTTCTATTAACCGATAATTTCTTTCTTCTCCCCGGAAGCATTATTACTGTTTTTGCCACCAATTTTTTAGCGCACACTACTTTTTAAATAAGTATCAGAAAATTTCCTGTCGCTGCACAAACATCCCGACAGCTATTCAATTTTCCTTATTCAATTTTTTTTTTAAGGTGAAACACTTTTTTTTACCGGAAAATCACCCGAACAAAAAAGTATTTTCCCCTAAACGGCCTTTCTGGTTTCGGTTTTAGAGATTCTTACCATATTTTTGAAATAGATTTTAAGTGCAATAATTTAAGAATGCATACTAGTCAACATTCAAAAAAATGCAGATAAAATCAGTAACCAATTATTAATAATCTAAAATTTTGAATCATGAAAAATGTAAAATCAATAGGCAAATTAAGCCTTAAAAAAGAAACAGTAGCACATCTGAATGATGCCCAGATGAATGGACTTAAAGGTGGTAGTATTTATGACGCTTATACTAAAAAATGTTATGTGGTAAGTGATTTTAAACCAATTCCTCCTTGCACGATATCCATCAAGGTATCTATTAAAGAAGTTATTGTAGCTTATTAATAGTAAAGTAAAAACAAAAAAGGGGCTGCTTTGAGGGAAGACAGCCCCTTTTTATTTTTTGAAATTTTCGCTTCGCTAACAAACCACTTATAAATGCCAGTGAATTCCGATATTCTTTTATCTGCAAGTAAACTTCATAATATTAGAAAAAATGTCAACTGTTTATACCGGCTGTTAATTTGAGAAGTAAGAACAAATGAAAACCATGTTGTGTATAATTACTTACAATTAATATGGTAAAAATACAGAGGTATCCCTTCGTTCTATCGGATGATAGGTAAGTACCGGGATCTCACTTTTACTAATGATCTGTTCTGCAACCGTACCCGTAAAAAATTCTTTTACATTCACAGCCGTTTTACTTGTTAAAAGAATGAGATCTGCATCAATCTGATTGGCATATTCCAAAATCAATTGGGAAGGATCATTTCCTCTTACAGTTCGAACTGTACTACGGATCTGGTGCGAACGAAGATATTTCCATACCTGATTGGAATAAGCAATCAATTTATTTTCTGCTTCTTCATCGGTTTGTGTCAGAACGGAAATAACACGGATGGTCGAATTGAATCGCCTTGCCAATTCAATTCCTCTGTCGACTTTTTCCCTGGATTCTTTTGTCAGATCCAAAGGAAGCAAAATGGTTTTGTAATCATTTCTGTTTTGCCGGCCACGAATGGTCATTACCGGATTCTTAGATTCTCTTACCATTCTGAATGCATTTTTTCCAAGCACATTACCGACAGAGAATTTGCTGGTTAACCCCATCATCACAATTGGATTCAATACATCGGCAACTTTATGGATTTGTTCATACACGTTGCCTTTGCGAATCATTGTTTCGACAGGCTGGCCCGATTTTTCAGAAGCCTCTTTTGCTAATTCGGCCAGTTTGCGCAAAACCGTACGCGAAGAATTTTCTTCGACAGATAGCAAAACAATTTTGGAATCGGTATGACGTGCGAGGTTATAAGATTGATTAAGGGCGACTACGGTTTGTTCCGTTTCATCAATAGGAACTAGAATAGAGTTTATAGAGTTTGACATGATTTTAATTTTTTAATTGTGAATACATAATTTTTGAGAATGGAAATTCATAAACTTATGATCGCAAGTTGATGTGAGCATAAGGATACAGCATCAACATCGAACCAAAAGTACGATGGCTACATTTCCAGCCTTTGTATTCATTATTAAATAATTATTAACTAACATATCCTCTGATATAATCTTTTGTCATTTTTTCTTTTGGATTCAATAGCAATTCCTCTGTAGGAGCAAATTCAACTATTTCACCATTGTATATAAAAGCAATGTAATCCGAAACCCTTCTTGCCTGTCTTAAAATATGTGTCACCAATACCAGCGTATAATTATCTTTCAGCTTAAGAAACAACTCTTCTATATGTTGTGTTGAGACCGGATCCAATGCCGATGTTGGCTCATCACCTAAAATAATTTCAGGCTCTATTGCCAAACCACGTGCCAGGCAAAGGCGTTGTTGCTGTCCGATAGACATACGTGTTGCCGGCGCATGCAATCTGTCTTTCACTTCATCCCACAAAGCTGTTGCTCTTAGATATTTTTCTACAATTTCATCCAGCACTTTTTTATCTCTTTCCCCATGTATTCTTGGTCCATAGGCAACATTATCGTAAATACTCATTGGTAATGGAAACGGACGTTGTGACAACAATCCCATTTTTTTCCGTATATGTGTTACTTCCGTATCTTTTCCATACAGGTCTTCTCCATCCACAAGCACCTTCCCGTCTATTCTAACATCTGTATTGCTGTCCAATAACCGGTTGAATGTCTTTAGTAAAGTTGTTTTACCACATCCTGACGGACCTATAAAAGAGGTTACTTTTTTATCAGGAATATCAATATTGATGTTTTTGAGAATGTGTGCCTCTCCGATATACACATTCAAATTCTTTACACTAATGTGCGGTGTTGAATTCGTCATATTCTATTTTTCGATAGCTTTTTACTAAAATATTTTGCGCCAATACTGATGATCAATACTATGATCGTTAAAATTAATGCGGCACCATATGCCCTCTCCTGTACTTCTTCAATGGGACTGCTGAGCTGAAAAAATATAGCCAATGGCAGTGTTGCAGCGGGCTGCGACAAAGAAGTAGGTATATTATCCGTATATCCTGCCGTAAATAATACACAGGCAGCATCACCGATTGCTCTTCCAAACGATAATAAAATCGCTGTGATAATTCCCGGAGTGGATTGTTTCAATAACACTTTCCCTGTTTCCCAACGAGTGGCACCCAGGGCATATGTTGCATCTGCCAACTCATATGGGATAACACGCATCACTTCATCCATGGCCCTCACTAAAATAGGGATGATCAATAAGGTTACTGTAACAATTCCTGCAAATAAAGATGTTTTTAAACCGAACATCACCATAATCGTAAAACCGAATGCTCCATATACAATAGAAGGAATTCCAAAAAGCACATCAAATGCAAGACGTGTTAATGCCGCTAATTTTGAATTCTTCTTTGAGTATACATTCATATAAATTACAATTGGGATACTGATGAGCAGGCCTAACAACGTTGATCCAATTGTTATATAAATGGATCCGATGATGGCATTCACAATACCTCCACCCTTGCCGATATAAAAACCGCCTTCCGGAGCTTTTGTAACCATGTCCCAACTCAGGGAACTCATGCCTTTTGCAACAATCGTCCATAAAATCATAAAGAGCGAACCAACGATCACCAGGGTACAAACCCCCATGATTCCTTTAAAAAAATTTTCTTCCAGTTTTCGCTTATCCATTAATTTAATCTCCTTTCCAATCGCATTAAAATATACCTAGAAATGGCATTGAATAAAAATATGATAACAAATAAAATAAGTGCAGCAAGCATTAGGGCAGAATCATACATGGGTATGGATAACATTTCACCGTAATTGTTTGCAATCAATGCCGGCAATGGATACGCTCCGTCAAATAAAGAATGCGGCGTTTGTGGTATATTTCCGCAAACCATCAGCACGGCAATTGTCTCACCAAACGCTCTGGATATAGCCAATACTACAGCCGCTACAATTCCGGGTTTTGCTTTTTTTAATATCACAAATTTAACCGTTTGCCATTTCGTCGCTCCAATTGAAAAAGAAGCTTCCCGTAAACCTTGGGGTACTGTCGAAAAAA
>CAZMRM010000263.1:0-3297 GCA_964568515.1 uncultured Chitinophaga sp.
CGGGGTAACTGTAATAAGACCAGAAAAAATTTTCGTATTTGATCCTGTTCTTCCCAAATTCCATTTGTGAACCTGTATAAAACTGTGCTTTACAAAGAGAGGGCAATAAGAAAAATGCCATCATCAGGAATAAACCAACCGTTTTTCTATATATAGACGAAGTACTGTACTGCACCGAAAATTGTTTAGATCGCTAAAGTACTAAAATAAGAAAGCAGATACAAACCATTTTAGACCCTATTTTTTGTTAAATTGCAATGTTTTTTAACTGAATCCGTATGATTTCTATTCATGCCTTTACCTTTAATCCTATTGGTGAAAATACTTATATTTTATATGATGAATCCGGTGAATGTGTGATCATTGATCCGGGTTGTTACGATGACCGTGAACGTGCTGAATTAGCGGATTTTATTAAAAATAAAGCACTTACACCTGTTAAATTGCTGAATACACATTGTCATTTGGACCATGTATTCGGGAACGATTTTGTTTCTAAAAAATACAATCTGAAACTGGAGGCACACAAAAATGAAATTCCGGTTTTGGATGCTTTCCTCAGAAGTGCCGCCATGTATGGATTAAACGCCGAACCCTCACCAGAGATTACCGTTTTTTTGGACGAAGGAGATCGTATTTCATTCGGAAAATCAACGTTAGAGATTGTTTTCACACCTGGGCACTCACCCGGCAGCATTACTTTTTACAATACAGAACAACAATTTATGATCTCCGGGGATGTGCTTTTTTATGGAAGCGTGGGCAGAAGTGACCTTCCCGGCGGAAATCACCATGTCCTGATTGATAGTATCAAGAAAAAATTATTGCCATTAGGTGATGATTACAAAGTATATAGTGGACATGGACCAACTACAACCATTGGTTTTGAGAAAGTTAACAATCCGTTTCTGGTAGATTAATTTTGTGACGAACTGATAATTAATTTTTGCCGATAGATACCGTTGTCTGAGTTCGCTACCACAATATAAATTCCACGGGGTAAATTTTCGGAAAAGTACAGGCCGATTATATTTCCTTCGTCCTTTTCCATAATTGCAGTTTTTGAATAAACGACTTTGCCTGAAATATCATAAACGGTTATCAGTATATCCTGATCTTTGTTAACATTGTAGAATGACAGATACGCCCTGTCGAAAGCAGGATTAGGGTATAAAACAAATGACAGTTCATTTTTATTTTTCTTATAGGTTACCGAAACCAGTTTCGAAAGAGAATAGTTTCCGTCAAAATCAACTTGTTTCAATCTGTAGTAGGAAACTCCCGGTACAGGCAGGCTGTCAACCGTTGAGTAATAAAGCCGTTGTTCACTATTCCCGGCACCTTTGATCGTGGCTACAGGTAAAAATGAAATACCATCGCTTGTTCTTTCTATAACAAAATAATCATTGTTCTTTTCTGAACTTGTAATCCAGTCAATCACTACTGCATCCTCTTTTAAAACAGCATTAAATTCAAGTAATTCTATTGGTAAAGGAGAATCTCCTGACCCTATTCCGAAAGGAGAAAAGCTTCCTGTTAAGTTCGTAACTGTTTTTGTGTAAGGACCTGCCCCCGCTCCTGCTCCAGCTGTCTGCTGCTGCATCCACATACCGCCTGTATAGTGACTAATAAAACAGGCATTACGGGTGAAATTCGGCAATTCATGTGATGCATTCCATTGCAGGGTAAGATCAACACTGGACCCGCCGGCAACACTTTCACTCACATTCCAGGTTTTATTAATGGTACGGGAAGTGATCAGGATGCCACCGGAGCAGTTGCCATCAGTATAAACATTATCACACACTTTTACATCATACCTGTCTGATGTTCCTCCTGTATTATCCACAATAACAGGTGTATACTCACTGTCAGCACCCTGGGAGCCAACAGGAAACGTCCTGCTACCCGTTATGGCTTCTATTCCCAACGTACCGGTACCATTGGTAACAACAAAGCTGGCTGAGGATGCAGTGGGGTTAACATTGGTTGATAGCAGTACCAGGTTGTTATTGCCCAGAAACAGATATCCATCCGTTAAGGTTAATTTTCTTCCATTTCCAATCTTCATTTCATCCTGTAAAACCACTCCTGTTGATGAAGAATTATTAATAATTACATTCCCAAAAGCATTGCCGGCAGAAAGGATCGTTTGTTCAGATGCTCCGCTAAACGTAACTTCTGTTGATGCATTTGCGCTGGGAGTAAATGTAGCTCCTAAGTTTAACCAGTTTCCCTTAACAATAATATCATTATTACTGGTACTTTGATTCAGTGTTACACCCGGATTAAGGGTCAGGTCACCATTGACAGTCCATACAGAAGAAGGACGTTTGACACTTGATCCGGAGAGCACTAAATGATGATAGGTTGATAATTCTGCAGTAAAATCAAAATTTGCAATTGTATTATCATATTCAATGGTATTGGGTACACTTGAAGTTACATTCACCAGATTAGCAGTTATTTGAGCAGCAGTTCCTTTTAATATGAGAGTGCCGGCATTTATTAAATTGTTGGCAGAACCTGCAAATGTTTGTTTGATAGTAAGAGTACCGGTAAGCGTAGTGGAAGCATTATTGGTATAATTGGTAACGGTCCCGGTTCCGCTTAATGTTCTGCCACCAGTAGTTTCCCGTAAAAGCATGAAGGTAGAAGGAGTTGTGCCATTTGAACTTTCAACCGAAATATCTGCATCCACCACAACATCTCCGGTAGTCCGTAATATGGCACTTGCACTTGTACCTTCTACATCACCGTTGGAATTTATGATAATCCCTTCCCCGCCGACAACCAGACTATTGGTTGTTGCATTGAAATCCAGGATCCCTGCTCCGTTGTTTCCTATTGTTACTTTTAAAGCGGCAGCAGCAACATTCACATCTATTCTTTTACCTGCTTCAATGATCACCCTTTTCTGATTAGTGGGTACAGAAGCTCCGGAAGGTCCTCCACTCCGGGTTGCCCATGTGGCAGTATTGTTCCAGTTGCCATCTGCAACAGAGTACCGGCTATTCCCTAATTCATTATTGGTAACATGAGGAGATGCCAGGGTAAGCGGATAGGAAGCGCCAAATAACGTTATATTTCCTGTGGTTTGAATGGAACCGGCAGTAGTGTTACCTGCTGTTGTACAGGTGCATTTATTGATCCATCTGGGAGCGGGTGTTCCCTTATCCTGTACCACCAATACATCTGTTATATTTGTATTAACCACGCTATTTACATTCCAGGAAAGTTCCACTTTCGCATCTTCATTACCACTGGTTCTAAGGATTGTCCATTTTTCCAGTTCAC
>CAZMRM010000263.1:3307-5774 GCA_964568515.1 uncultured Chitinophaga sp.
TCACTCACCCAGTTTACACCGGGCCCTACATCAGTGTTATTGTCAGGTAACGAAAAAAAGTATTCAGCCACATACGTAGTGGCAGTATTTCCGGCAGGCGTTATTTTGATCCACCGGTATTCACCATTTGGATTTATTTTACCGATTGGCAATAGATAAGCAGTGGTTGAAGCCGTTTTTTTAATTATTGGCCCATCAATAAAACTATTATTATTACCGCCCGAAACAGCAATTGCAGTTGCTTCGATGGTAAAGTTTTTAGAAGCCGGAGAAGTAAGAATATGTCCTGTTGTGAGCGTAAGTTGATGGGTAAGAACGACTTCGTTGTTCAATGTTAAATTATCCGTCCCCGATGATTTATTCATGGTAAGATCATAAAAAGTTTCCCCGCTCACAGCTGAGGTTGATGTAAGACTAACAGCACCAGATCCGTCAAATGTTACATTTCCGTTTCGTTCATTAAAAGCATCGGAAGAATTATAAGTACTTGCATTGATCCAGTTGCCCGCCAGGAAAATAGTCCTGTTGGATGCACTTACATCCAGCTCTGCATTTTCCAGAATACTTAATGATCCGTTTACATCCAGATTTCCTTCTAATGTTTTGGTTCCGGATCCTTTCACAATAACATGATTATAATTGGGAACAATGGGGACACTTACCGTTTCGCCTCTTATGGTTTGTGCACCCGCGCCATTAAAAGTAACCGTTCCACCGGAAATAGTATAGCTGCCTGTAAGACGAGGCAAGGTACAGCTGCAACTGCGCTATTTGCAAATCGCCGTTGGTCATTGTTAAACCGCCGCCACCGCTAAGTGTATTGGTTCCCAGCTCAACCGTTCCATTATTGATAGTCAATAACGTTGTAATGGAAATGGCGCCGCTGTTCAGAATGAATTTCCCCGATGATTTGTTAATCACCAGATTGGCAAACGTTTCTGTACCTGTGTGATTGACATATTGATCCGCTGTTCCGTTGAATGTTACTGTCCGGGTTCCTTCAGTAAAGGATGCTGTTCCGGATTGTGTCCAGTTGCCTTTTATGATCATATCATTTCCGTTCACATTCAGAATGCCTGTATTGCTCATTGTAAAATCTCCATTTACTGTAATGGCAGTTCCCAGACTGGTGGTACCGGAAAGTATTTCCAGATTATAAAATGCATTAAAATTCCCGCTATTGGGCAAGGTGAAAGTATTCGTAAATTTTACGGTTCCTGTTCCATAAGAAAAATTGCCAGCCCCCGGAAATCCCAGGGTCCAGCTACCGGAAATAAATGTGCCGCCACTGCTCATATTAATGGTACCACTATTAAACAGGGAGCCAATCGCCACGGCTCCGCTTACGGTAAGCTGACCGGATGATGCGAAACAAGTGTTCCGCTGCCGGCGAAAAGACCACCATTGCCTATACTTAGCGTATTGCAAGCAGCATTTGAGATATTTACAGTTACTGTTCTGCCATCTTCTATCACCACCACATCACCGGCACCCGGTATACCGGTTCCGCTCCATGTTGCATCAGCATTCCAGTTGCCGCTGGCAACAGAGGTATATGTGGCTGCCAACGTTTTCTGAAAAATGCCAAAAATTAAAAACGCTAAAAAAAGTCCCTTATAAAAAATGTATGCAATTGATGTTGATGACATATTTGTCTTTAATTAAAAAGGTTAATATGGAGGCTTTTGCATTTAATTTCATTTTGAATATAAATAAAATCTATCATAACATCAAATTTGCTCTGCCCTTGTTGAAAATCATCCTTCCAAATTGGTTACTATAGTATAATTAAGCATCTGTCAACTATTCAATCGCTACATGCGTTAACCTGTTCATACCTTTTCACTTTTTTTCCATTTATTTCTATTTCCTCTGTAAACATTTTCAACGGGCGTACCCATAAATTTTCTCCTTCCGGCTGATACAAAGCTTTGTAAACAACAAGTTCTTCCAGTGTTTCACTGTGTTTTGCCGTCCCGATCACTTCATACCATTTGCCTTTGTAATGTTTGTATTTACCTGGTTGTAGCTTTGTCATTATATGATCCTATCAAATCCGGTGTAGGGTATCAGCACTTTCGGAATTTTTATTCCTTCTGCTGTTTGATTATTCTCCAATAAAGAAGCAACGATCCTTGGCAAGGCCAAGGCACTGCCATTTAAGGTATGTGCCAACTGCGGCTTTCCGTCACCATCTTTAAACCTTAGTTTCAAACGATTGCTTTGAAATGTTTCAAAATTAGAAACAGAACTTACTTCCAGCCATTTTTCCTGTGCTGCAGAATAGGTTTCAAAATCATAGGTGAGTGCAGAAGCAAAACTCATATCTCCTCCACATAATTTCAATGTACGATAAGGCAATTCCAGTTCTTTCAGCAAACCGGCCACATAACTGCGCATTTCTTCCAGCGTCTCATAAGATTTATCAGGATGTGCAATCTGTACAATTTCAACTTTATCAAACTGG
>CAZMRM010000264.1:0-5760 GCA_964568515.1 uncultured Chitinophaga sp.
CGGTGAGGTTGCGCGTCGCACCGGTTGGCGCGGGTGTGGGAACAGCTTCCGGAAATGTAAGTATCCAAAACGGGCATACCGTAACTTATAATATTACCAATACTACACCCATTGCCAGTTTAAAGGTTGGGGGAGGGACTTCCGGAATTCTTCAATTTGAAACAGCAAACAACCGTACATTAACGGTAACAGGAAATGTTACTGTTTCAGCAGGAGCGAGTTTTATAGCACAAAATGCGGGATCCCAAGCTGGTTTCCTTGACATCGGAGGTGATTTTTCCAATGCTGGAGTGATCAATTTCAGACAATCTGCTACCCGTTATATCGATATCTCCGTCGGAGGAACCTCCATAAGCGGGAACGGAACTTATACAGCGCTTGACAACATAACAATTGATGGAAATGTGACCAATAGTTCGACTTCTACAATCAATATTTATGGTGATTTAACATTCAATAATACCTTTACCTGTTCTGCCGGTCTGATAAGTTTAATAGGTGCCGGTGCAAAAAGTATCAACGGATCAAGCAATCCTACATTTAATAATTTCGATATACGAACCGCTGGAAATGTTGTAACAGTAGGAGGGACATTAAGCAGTATTACAGTAAATGGCGCATTTACCATGAATAATGGTACACCCACATTCAATCTCGGAACAACATTAACTTCTTTTTCGATAGGCGGAAACTATACAATGGCCAATGCCGGAACCAATTTTAACTTTGGAACAACGGTTGCAAAAACGGTGACCATTAGTGGTAACCTTGTTACGCCACAAACCATAACCATGACAGGGGTAGGTCTTGCTCATACGCTGATCCTTGCAGGTGCGGCCAATGCAGCTCCTGCAACATTTACCACCACTGCTAATTCAGGAAGCAAAGTTGAATATGTCGGTACTGCACAAACTGTGTTTGCATCCGCCAATTACAGAAATGTGAAACTTTCCGGAAGCGGAACAAAAACATTTTCAGGAACCACGACCATTAATAATGATTTAACTATTACGGGAAATAATATCACGCTTTCTAATGCAAATACATTAACAATAACTGGTGACTTAAACAATATAGGTACCGGTACAACCATCTGGGGTGGGGCTGCAAACAGTTCTTCTATTGGCGGAGATATTTTGATAACGAATAATACCACGTTTACAATCGGTGGACAGGCAGCAGCAAAAAGCATCAGTGTTACCGGAAAAGTGGAAGTGGATGCAGGAAGTACGATGAATGTAGGTGCCTTTGCGGCAGTACATTCATTAACCATGTCCGGAAACCTGGAGGTAGATGGTACTTTTAAAATGGTTCAGACATTTCCCGGAAATGTTTGTAATGTTACATTTTCAGGGGCCTCTAACAATACAGTGAGTTCACCTGCTACATCAGGAACAGTTAATTTTAATCAGATCACTTTAGCAAAAGGTGCACTTGCAAATACATTGGATGTGCAAACACCCATTACCATGTCTTCACCCACTTCATCAGGAAATTTTTTGACCCTGACAAGCGGAACATTTAAATTATCGAGTGCTTCCACATTAACGCCTTACTATGGGGTTGCAACCATTTCAGCAGCAGCAGCAGGTTTATGGCTGAATCATGCAGGTGCAACTGTTACCTGTGTACAGGCTGGTATTTCTGCTGTTCCAGGAGCTCCTACAGTCACAGGTTTATTACGTATTAGTGCAGGTAACTTTATCTATGGAAGTGGTAATGATATAATGACTTTAAATGCTGCTACCAGCAACTTATGGATTGAGGGAGGGACTGTTACTTTGTATGGTGGTATTGCATTTTCAAGCGCTTCACAATTTAATATGACATCAGGGGATCTTAAAGTCGACCCTCAGGGATTTGATAACTTGGCTGCCGGTTCAACAGTAGTCAGTTTTGCTTCTACCAGTACTGTTAATGCAGTATCATTTAACGGTGGTACGTTAACCATCATTGATCCGCATGGTACAGGTGCCGGTGGAACCACTTTATTTGTGACCCCAACTGCCGGTTATTCTTATGATTTTTCAGGTAGTGTTATTAATCTGGGAGATGGCATCAGTAATAAAAATGGTGTAGCTGCTGCTGGATTTACCATTGATGGAGGTGGACGATATCCGCTTTCCACCCTTATTGTTAATAATGGTAACTCATCCGGAACCAACCGTTTTGTAAAATTGGCCAATACCAATTGTATCATTAGTGACAACCTGACGATAGGCAATAATGCCAATGATAATTTTCAACTGAACGGGCGACTACTCACATTGAATGGAACATTAACCGTAGGCAGCGGAACCATAACGGGTAGCAGTACTTCGAGTCTTGCTATCGGAGGTAATAATACACCTGTGATGAATTTACCTCCTATCGGAAGTGGTAATTTATTGAGTTTAACCATTAATAAAACGGGAACAAATAATATTGTTAACCTTGGCAGTAATCTGACCCTGGCAGCAGGGGGAGTGCTAACACTTACTTCCGGAATACTTGAAATCGGGAATTATGATTTGCAATTGTTAAACAGTGCCGTTGCAGGTCTTATAGGTGCAGGCGGTACACAAACATATAGTGTTGCAAATATGATTGCAACAGATGGTACAGGATACTTTATAGGAAATGCGGTGAATCCGAGTCAGCGTGTAAATAATCCGGTAGGCGTAATGTTTTCGGGAACGTACTACTATTCTCCAATGATACTTACTGCGATCACTGCCGGTGGAACCTATGGTGTTCGTGTGGTACCAACAGCATTGCATCCATCTTATCTTAGTATATACTGGGATTTTATAACCAGCGTTGCAGGAAAAACAATCACGGCTACTTTTCAATATGATCCGGCGGAGTTAAATGGCGCAGCACAAGTGATCTGTTATTCACCTGATCCCTACACCACCGCACAAAGTCCTCCTTTGTCAGGAACCTCAACATTTGGTGTCAACTCTTTTACCATTGCGGGGAATACAACTGCGACGAATGGTGGATATTGGACAATGGGAAGTAATTCCAATTATTATTCTTATCAAACCGGCGACTGGAATTCACCTTCTATCTGGACATCCGATCCAAGCGGAACTTTGCAAATCGGAAGTACCGTTCCGGGATTTAATGATAATGTTTATATTTTGCCCGGACGTACCGTTTCCTTGTCAGGTGATATCCTTACTCAGAACGTGAATCTGACCATCAACAACAGCGGATTCCTGGATATGGCGACTTACAGTTTTACCAATGGTTTGGCAACGCTTACAGGACAAGGTACTCTTCGCCTGGCTTCGGCCAATTTTCCAACAGTGGTCTCTAATACATTTGTGAATGCGGGTGGAGGAACAACAGAATATTATAATTCATCTTCATTTAATTTACCTGCATCACAAACTGTTTATAACAATTTAACCATTAACTGTCCGGGACAAATTGCAATACAGGCATTGAACATGATATTGAACGGAAATTTACTGGTAAGTAACGGAACATTCCAAATAAATGACAACACTGCCAGCAGACGTCAATTAACCGTTTATGGAAATGTAACCGTTAACAACGGAGCGGAAATTGCGGTAGGTAAAGGTGTAACCAATACAACCACCAACCCTGCATCCATTACCACCACACTTGCCGGACCCTTTATTGATTATTACGACAGTCAGTCGCACCGTGTTGTAATCTATGGCGATTTTATAAATAATGGTTCCGTTAACTTTTCAAATATTACTTATCCTCTTTACAACTCATTTCCTCCAACCACATTGGGCGCTACAACAGGCTTTGCCACTGTTTATTTCAGAGGATCCACTAATAACTTACTGACTTGTAACAACACCACTAATTTTTACAACCTGGTGCTGGATAAAGGAGTTGATCAAACCTATTCACTTACGGTGAATGCCTCCGCATACAGCAATTTTAAATTATTTGGTGCAAATACGGCTGCTGCTGATATAGCAGGAGCAACCGCTACCAATCCGAATGTAAAAAAGGCTCTGTGGATCAGAAACGGGACGCTGATGCTTCAAGGGTCTACCGTCATTCCTTCATTAACAGAGGGGAATACAACCGGAGCACTTCCTGTCACTTCTGATTATTATATTCCTGCAAACGGTGCGCTGTATATCAACGGCCCGGATGTGGTAGTGCTTGTAACTGCAGATGATTACCGTGAGGTAAATGTTTCTTATGGTGTTTCGGGAGGGACAGGTCTTGTAAATGGTGTGATCAAAGGTGGATATAGTTCGTTGTATGTATATGGAAAATTCCAAATGTCTGATGGATATGTTTCTACACGTGAATCGGGTGGTGTAGTCACCAATGGGGGATCGGGACAGATCGTTATTGATGGCGGAGATTTGGATGCCAAACAATTTTTGAACGGAACAGGTTCAACAGCATCCTTTCAAATGAGTGCCGGTTTATTAACCTTGCGTGGACGTTTTCAACGTGTTCCCACATCGTATGCTTCCATAGCCAATTTGATCGATACCACTTCTTTAACCATAGGAACTGCCAGGGCCTTAAACGGAACAACAACTGGTTTTGGTACATTCAGCTTAAATAACACCAGTAACATCTTCGACATGTCTGGTGGAAATATTTTAATATATGATGTATGTGATGCTGCTCCACCTGCTACTGCTCAATTTGCATTTGATGTAAAATCATCCTCATCCAATATCAGTGTTACCGGTGGTACTGTTAGTTTTCTTCCTATGAACGGAACAGTGCTTGCCAACGAAACGAACTTTTTAATTTCATCTACTGCACCCTTAGGAAATTTAGTGATTAATCGTGCAGGCAGTAGTTCGGTTGTCCGGTTAAATACATCCTATCCCTTAACGGTACTTGGAAACATGACCATTACAGCGGGTGACTTTAATGCAAATGCGCAGAACCTTACGGTCGGTGGTGATTTTAATATCACTAATTCGGCTACAGTGTATACTTCAGGAACCAATACGACCACATTAAATGGAAGCGGAACACAAACATTTACAGTAAACCTGTCATCGGCACTGAATCTGAACAACCTGGAATTTATCAAAACAGCCGGAGTGGAAATAAACTTTGCAGGTTCACAAAAAACAATCAATGTTGCGGGTACATTCAATTTAACATTAGGAACGCTGAACGATAATGGAAATTCCTTTTTTGTTTCAGGAGATGTTTATAATTCAGGTGTGCATAGCGGCAGCGGTAAAATATCATTAAAAGGTACAACTGTCCAAACAATAGATGGTGATGGTATTTTTCAGAACCTGGAATTGAACAATACCAATGCAGCGGCAGCACCAATATCATTAATCAGTAATACAACGGTAAATGGTGTTCTTACATTTTCACAAAACAAATTATTCAACATTGGTATTTACAATTTAAAATTAACGGCAATGGCGTCCATTGCAAATGCCGGAACTTTGAGGTACATACAAACTGCAGGAAATGCCGGAGATGGGGGTATTACCAAAGACTATGGTTCAACTGCTGCTTTTATATTCCCATTCGGATCAACTTCGACCAGTCATGCAGGAACACCAAGATATACACCTGCTTCGCTTGGATTTGGAACAGCACCAACAACATATGGTTCCATTACCATTGTTCCGGTCGGATATGCACATCCGAATACTACTACTGCCGGAAGGAGTCTTTCCTATTTCTGGCGTGTAAGATCTTCAGGATTTGTAATGGGTCCGGCAACCGTGACACACGGCTATACTTATTCTGTAGATGACGTAATCACAGGAACAGGGATCACAGAGAACG
>CAZMRM010000265.1:0-1338 GCA_964568515.1 uncultured Chitinophaga sp.
TGAAACAGGAATGATGGCAACTTGTGAAGAAAGTGTATAGGACCATAATAAGCCGATACTCAGGAAGTGAACAATTTTCATAGCGTTTGTTATTAAGTATTCAAAGTTAATCTTTCTTTACACTTTCTGAAAGGGAATGGTGTAAGCCGAATAATTTTAACAGTTACCATGAAAAGAATCGGTACATCGTTTCTTTAGAATGCTTATTTTTACACCCGGAATTTTATAACTAATCCTAACCCAAAAAGAATGAAAACAACAAAAAAAATGATGAGTGCTGTTGCTATCACAGCATTCTCTTTGTGTGCCTTTACAATTGATGCACAGCAATTGAAGGTGCCGGCTCCCAGTCCTTTACAAACAGTAAAACAGGCATTTGCCATGTCTGATATCGCGATCGAATATTCTCGTCCGGGTATAAAAGGTCGTGTAATTTATGGTGATGTGGTTCCCTTTGGAAAAGTATGGCGCACAGGAGCAAATCAAGCCACTAAAATTACGTTTGGTGAAGATGTGAAAGTGGAAGGCAATGCAGTTGCTGCCGGTACCTATGCTCTTTACAGTATCCCAAATAAAGACAGCTGGGAAATTATGCTTTACAAAGATTTGACATTAGCAGGAAATGTGGCAGATTATAAAGCAGAAAATGAATTGGTTCGTTTTAAAGTGAAACCAAGTGCTTTGTCTTCAAAGGTAGAAACGTTTACCATCAATGTTGCAGATGTAACGCCAAGTACTGCAAATGTTGAATTACTATGGGAGCAAACACGTGTAGCATTTGCTGTGAGTGCTGATATTGATTCAAAAATCATGAAAAATATTGATGCTGCTGTTGTAAAAGATAATAAGCCTTACTTTCAGGCAGCAAGTTACTATTATGAAGCCAATAAGGATTTAAAACAAGCATTGGTTTGGGTAGACAAAGCCATTGAACAAAATCCTAAGGCCTACTGGGTAGTGATGTTAAAAGCCAAGATCCAGTCAAAATTAAATGATAATAAAGGTGCCATTGCAACTGCTGATCAGGTGATTGCCTTAGCTAAGGCAGATAAAGATGATAATTATGTGAGAATGGCAGAAAAACTCATTGCAGAAACAAAAAAATAATTCTTTTCTTAAGCTTCCGGTTTTCACTAAGAGTCCGGAAGCTTATTTTTCATTTCTCCGGGTCAGGTATCGTTCGTAAACCAATTGGATTATACTGGCTAAGATCATCACTAATGTACATCCCAAGACATTTAACCACAAAAAGGCCATTAATTTTGCCGTCCAGGCATAAATAACAAATACCTCCACAACAAGGGCAGCATAAAAAACGGAAGTACCGGAGATTCGTTT
>CAZMRM010000265.1:1348-5751 GCA_964568515.1 uncultured Chitinophaga sp.
GTTTTATGTAAAAGGCAACCAGAAATATTCCCAGTATTGTCCCATAAAACAGAGAGCCTAAAATATTAACAGCTTCGATCAAATTGCCCAAATGGTTGGCATAGAGTGCTACGATGATACAAAATACACCCCATAAAATAGTAGCCCATCTGGAAATAAAAAGTTCTTTTTTTTCGTTTAATTTTTTTTTGGAAAAGCGTTTATAAAAATCAATAATGGTAGTGGATGCCAATGAATTTAGACCACTGGCGGTAGAGCCCATAGAAGCTAAAAAAATAATGGCAATGAGAACCCCCACCACGCCAACCGGTAAATAATGCGTTACAAAAATCAGAAAAACATAATTGCTGTCATTGGTATTGGCAGCAGGATTATTTTTTTTCATCAGATCCGCCACCTTTGTACGGATCGCATTACTTTTTTTATCAGCATCCTGTAGTGTCCATCGAATGTTGTCGATTGTTCGTTCATCATTTGTATGTAGGGCTGTCACCAGTTCATTTACATGGATTAGTTTTTCTTTGTGTGCTTGTTTGTATTCATTTTCAAGTCGTTCAAAGTCGCTTTTATAGTTACTGTTCTTGATTTGTTCTACTTCCACCTGGTTAAAAAAAACAGGAGGCGTATGGAACTGGTAAAAAGAAAAAACAAATATTCCGATTAACAGGATGATGAACTGCATGGGAATTTTTATCAATCCGTTCATGATCAGTCCCAGCCTGCTCTGGCCAACAGAGCTACCGGTAAGATAGCGTCCCACCTGTGATTGATCGGTACCAAAATAAGACAGCTGCAGGAAGAAACCGCCAATTAATCCCGACCACAGATTGTACGGATTGTTGATGTTAAATCGCCCGTCAACCGCATTCACCTTGTTCATTTTACCGGCCACGTGTAATGCATCTGTAACACTTACATTTGGAGGAAGCAAATGAATAACCATGTAAGCCGCTAAAAATAATCCGGCGAAAATGATACTCATTTGAAGCAGCTGGGTATAAGAAACGGCTTTTGTACCACCATACACTGTGTAACCGATTACCACAAGTCCGTTAAATAAAATAGTATAGGTGATATTAATATGCAGGATGGTGGAGAGTACAATTGCAGGGGCATAAATGGTTATTCCGGTTGATAATCCGCGTTGCAGTAAAAATAGAAAAGCGGTCAGTGCACGTGTTTTTATATCGAAACGTTTCTCCAGGTATTCGTAAGCTGTGTATACATTCAGTTTATGAAAGATGGGAATAAAGGTGATGCAGAGTACAACCATAGCAAATGGCAACCCAAAATAAAATTGAACGAAACGTAAACCATCGCTGTATGCCTGACCCGGTGCTGATAAAAATGTAATGGCACTTGCCTGCGTAGCCATCACCGAAAGACCAACATGATACCATGGAAGTTGTTTATCGGCCAGCAAAAAACCTTGAATGTTTTTTGTTCCTTTGCTCTTCCACACTCCATAAAAAATAATGGAGAATAAGGTAATAATTAATACGATCCAGTCAATTAAGCTCATTCAAAATGCTTTGTGAAAAGGTATAACAAAACAATAATAACCATCAGCACACCAATGAGGAGCAGGTACAAATTATTCCAATTTCTATATTTTGAACGTTTAATGATAGACATTCTTACTGATTTTTTGGCAGACTCAGGAGATTGACAAACAGGCGATAAGCACCCGGAACACCTGCAGGTAATTCTCTAAAGAATACCAATCCTGTATATACAAAATTTCCTTTTCCTTCTTTGGCAATGATTAAACTTCCATCACTTTCTTTTTCACCTGCATCCTTCATTGAAAAAACCGTTTCATATTTTTTATCGATATCGGTTGCAAAATAAATTCCGCGTTCCTGTATCCATCCGTCAAAATCATTTTTACCAATCACATTTGGAAAATTCAAAACACTGTGTTTGGGGTTCACAATGCGTATTTCTGCTTTTTCATCCGTTACCCTGTCACGTGAAATAGTAAAAGGATAAGGCCCTATTTTGGCCAGTACAGGGCCAATCCGGCTATTCGTATTGTATTGTACAATAAGATTTCCGCCATTCCTGACATAATCCATTAATTTTGAATAGTGTATCTGTAAACGATCGTAAGTATTATAAGCCCTGACACCGGTTACAATTGCATCGTACCCGGAAAGATCTTCATTCGACAAACGATCATCGGTAAGCATAGTGACGCTGTATCCGATTTGTGTAAGGCAGGTAGCAACATCATCGCCTGCACCGGGAATATAACCAATGTTACTTCCTGTTTTTTTCAGATCGATGGTAATCAGTTTGGCCTTGGCATCCGATAGAATGAATTGATAAGGAATGTGATCGTAATCAATTCGTTGAATGCTTTTGACATAAGATTTACCTGAAATAATCACGGATGCCTGTAAGTCGCTGCTCACTGCTGTTTGAGTGGGGGTAATCGTTGCTTCCAGTGTAACTTCTTCGCCTTTGCCAGGTAAAGAAAAAGAAGGCTGTTGTAAATCGATGTTCCAGCCAGTCGCTGCTTTCAGGTCAAGTTTACCGGATATATTGTTTGCATTGGCTTTAATGATAAAATGTACTTTTTTTGGTGTGAGATCATTGAACACAATTACTTTTTCAGAGATATTGACCGTTGCCGGAGGCAGCACTTCAAATGGTCTGTAGATTTCACCTTTTACAGGATCCGTATTTTTATAAACAAGGTTGCGTTCAATCTTTAAAGGCTTTCCTGCAACTAAAAGATGAAATACAACTTTTGTAGCGGGATCATTTTCAGGCCTTCCTCTTAATAAAGGATCGGCGACTGTATACCTGCCAATACCGTGTGCTTCCGTTAGCCAATAGGGATTGGAATAGGGGAGTGTGATAGGCAATTTTCCCTTGTGTTTAAAAGTATACAATTCATTGGTGTTCATTTCCAGATTCAACGTGGTATCACTTTGTGAAAGAAATGAAATGGTTTTTAACTTGATTTTTTCCGGGTTGCGGACAACAATTTGTGCACTGATAGTTACTTCGTTACCCGGGATCCCTGTAAAATCAGACGTAGAAGCTTCCAGCCATAAGCCGCATGCGGAAAGAATCAACTCTTCCAGTTCTTTGGATTTTTGTAATTTCCAGCTATGAAGTAAAGGATCACGGTCACTTAAAGACTGAAGCATGGTATCTGTAATGCTTAAAATAGGAACTAATTTTTCCGGGCTCTGCAAATCAAAAGCCTTGTTACCTTCTTTTTGCATCTTTATCATAATTTCCGCACCTGCAAAGCGTGCCCATGTAAAATCTAAATTTTCAAACAGATCATTTTTTACCGGCTCACCTTTTAACTGTTTAAAATACTCGATGTTGGATCCGCGTTGTTTTGCGGAACCAAAGCCCTGGCTTTTGTGCATAGAACGGCTTTCGGCAGCTATTTCTCCAAAACTTTTTCCAATCAGCGGATTGTAAACACCCACATCTATTTTTAACTGATCAGTTGCAGTGGTGTTGGCACTACCGAAATTAAAGGTGTTCCAGAATAAGCGTTTAGCCTGCCAGGTTTGTGTGTATTTTAATTGTTCCGGAAATTTTTTAGGATCTGCTGCTGCATCAAAAGCTTCACCTGCAAGTATAGCAGAAGCTGTATGATGTCCATGACCGCCTTCGCCGGTTGTTGGAAATCGGCAAATGATAACATCAGGTTTAAACCGCCGGATGATCCATACAACATCAGCCAGTACGCTGTCTTTGTTCCAAATGGAAAATGTTTCTTCCGGACTTTTTGAAAAACCAAAATCATTGGCACGTGTAAAGAATTGTTCGGCTCCATCTATTCTTCTTGCTGCCAGCAACTCCTGGGTACGGATCAAACCGAGTGCTTCTCCCTGTTCTTTTCCAATCAGATTCTGACCGCCATCGCCACGGGTAAGTGATAAATAACCGGTTCTTAATTTCTTTTCCCTGGCCAGATATCCAAGCAAACGGGTGTTTTCATCATCCGGATGCGCGGCAATGTATAAAACAGAACCAATCGTATTAAACTTTTGTAAGTTTAAAAATAGTTCAGACGAAGGTGTCCCCGTTGTTTGTTGGGCCTGAAGACAGAGAGAAAAAGAAAATATAAAAAATAAAACAGCTGATCTCATAAATTGCAAAAAAATTTTCTGAAAGTAATCAAATTTATCCAACAGACGAGCAACTGAAATCATAAAAACTGTGAAATTAGGATAAGTGGTTTTAGCGTTTCTTGTTTATAATTAAATGGTTATCATCCTAATAAATGTTATAAAGCAAGCAGGAAAAGGTCTGGGAAGCACCTCAATGGCAATATTTGAATCCCATTGCATCAGAATTTAATGATTTTAAATAATTGCAGGTCAACACTGATCCAATGAGATCACGAAAAGGATATCTACAGGTCGTAG
>CAZMRM010000266.1:0-2916 GCA_964568515.1 uncultured Chitinophaga sp.
ACAAAAAGAAAAAGAAGAGAATAAATTTGGGACAAAGTTCCCGATACTCACTTAATTTTAAATTAGATTGTTGCAGTAAGATCCAATCCGGATGTCACATAAAAAGTTCGTGAAACCTTTTTACCGGTTAACATTTCTCTTCGATTAACATTTCCCGGGCAGAAATTGCTGGAATATGCTAAGTACATACGCTCTATTTCCTGGGTATGTTGAGAAGCTGCCGGAAATATGAGGTGAAAATTCCCTTTAACCAAGAAGGTTTTCTTAGACATATAAGTCAGGTAGCGCTGAAATAACTATAAATGCTATACTCTGTGAAAAATCAGGCAAGTGGTATTTTAGTTGCAATTTCTAACAAAAAATATAAATCATGAAAACTACAGCAACAAAAAAGAAAACTGCCAAGAAACAAACATCGGAAAATGAGGCTATCGAAAGATCGCTCTTATTGGAATTATTCGAAAATGGATTAAAAGATATTTATTGGGCTGAGAAAGCCTTAACCAAGGCACTTCCTAAAATGGCCAAAAATGCTACCTCATCAGAGTTGGTGGAAGCTATAGAAAATCATTTGGTGGAGACAGAGGAGCAAGTCCAAAAGCTGGAACAAGTGTTCGAGATACTCGGCAAAAAAGCTGTTGCCAAGAAATGTGAAGCCATGGCCGGTTTAGTGAAAGAAGGGGAGGAAATTATAAAAGATACTGAAAAAGGTCCGCAGCGGGATGCGGGAATTATTTCTGCTGCTCAAAAAGTGGAGCATTATGAAATTGCATCCTATGGTACTTTACGTGCCTTTGCACACACACTTGGTTTGGAAGATGCTGCTTCGATCCTGGAAGAAATTCTTGAAGAAGAGAAGAATGCCGATCAAACGCTGACAGAAGTTGCGGAATCAACAATAAATGTGGAAGCACTTGAAGCAGAAGAAGCTGAGGAATAAAAAGAAGAAGAGAACAGCAATCCGTAAAAACGGATTGTTGTTACTTTTTGTGTCTGTTTATTTTCAGATAAGACCGACCGGATGATAGAAAAAGCTGATTGTGTAAATTTCCTATGAAGACGGAAGCACATTTGTTTATTAAAAAAATGAAATCAAAAGGACTTACTTTAGCGCTTGCCGAAAGTATGACCTGCGGTTTAGCCGCAAATAAATTATCCCATGCAACCGGAACCTCGGATGTATTAATGGGTTCTATTGTCTGTTACTCTCCATTAGTAAAAATATCTGTTTTAAAGGTAACGCAGGAGCAAATTGATAAACACAGCTGCGAATCCAGAGAAGTTACGAAAGCACTTGCAATAAACCTTTCTCATATTATAAAAGCTGATGTTTATGCTGCGATAACCGGGTTGGCATCAGCAGGCGGAAGTGAAACTGCTGAAAAACCGGTCGGAACAGTGTTTTTCTGTATCAAGAAAGGAAAGAGGATTTATCATCAGAAGCGTCGCTTTTATGGCAGCCCTATGACAATCCATAAAAAGGCATGTTCGGCTCTTTACAAATTTATACTTTCTAAAATTTAACATTTTAAAAGCCGTCACAAAAAAAATTTTGAATAATATATTGAGATAAAAAACGCTATACCAATGACAACAACACCCAATAAGAATTTTTTCGAGGCGTTTGCTTCAAACGTAGCACAGTTTGCAGGCAGTACAAAAGCATTTATTATTGCATTTACAGTGGTTATTCTTTGGGCAGTTTCGGGGCCGGTATTTAAATTCTCCGAATGCTGGCAACTTGTAATCAACACTGGAACCACCATCATCACCTTTCTGATGGTTTTTCTTATTCAAAAATCACAAAACAAGGATTCGCTGGCAATTCAGTTAAAATTAAATGAGCTTGTGGCTGCTCATGAATTCGCGAGCAATAGAATGGTGAACGTATAAGAAATGACAGAAGAAGAATTAAAAACGAGTAAAAAATATTACTCTAAGCTGAATGAGCTATCATTAAAGGAAAAAGAATTGCAACAGACCCATTCCATAGACGAAGCTTATAAGGATAATGAATTTAAAAGGAACCTGGAAGATCATATTTCAAAAAGCATAAACCTTCACAAGAAGTAATAGTTCGTTATCCGTAGCCGCAAACCTGACAGGCTGGGGCTCTGTTCAAGGAAACCAGGATTCAAATTTCATACAAATAATAAATAGAGACCTGTTAGTTTATTTTGATGTAAAATTCCCAATAATCACTTAAAAACAATACAAATGAATAAATTGATCAGAGGGCTGATTGCCGGTTATGGAGCAAAGAAGCTGGGCGGAGGGTGTTTAAGTACAATTATCGTATTCATCCTGATCTGGATGTTGCTCGGTCATTGTAATTAATATCAATCGTATAAAAATCAGCCATGGTTTTTATTACTCTTCCTTGGTTTTGGAGGAGACGTAAATGTTTGCATCTCATGTAACAGAAGTTTATATGAAATAAAAAAAAATATTTTGTTTAAAATATTCCGATGCTCAGGTTGAGAAAAGCGAACTATTCATCGGGGCTCTTCTAATCAAAAGGAAATAATAGTATACCTTATTTTTTAATTACCTGGAAGGTAGATGGTAAATGTTGCACCTTTACCGGGTGTGCTGTTGGCAAATATAAAACCGTTATGAATTTCAATGATCTTTTTACACAAGGCCAACCCTATTCCTGTGCCGGTGTATATACTTTGCTTTCCATGTAATCTTTGGAACAATGAAAAGATGAGGTCATTGTATTGATTTTCAAATCCGATTCCGTTGTCTTCAAAAGTAATCCGGAAATAGCTGTCACTTACAGCCGCTTTTGTTGAATCAGGCAGTTTATCTTTGGGAACAATCTGCGAACTTATCGTTATAATTGGCTTTTCTAAACTAAACTTCAGGGAATTACTGATAAGGTTTGAAAACAATTGTCCAATCTGAAAACGG
>CAZMRM010000266.1:2926-5697 GCA_964568515.1 uncultured Chitinophaga sp.
AAACGGTTACCTTTAATACCAGGAAGG
Organism: uncultured Chitinophaga sp.; assembly: GCA_964568515.1. GTDB lineage: Bacteria > Bacteroidota > Bacteroidia > 2-12-FULL-35-15 > 2-12-FULL-35-15 > 2-12-FULL-35-15. Next base: position 2,954 of record CAZMRM010000266.1, read on the forward strand.
CCATTTCCGATAATGGTTGCTTTTTTCTCTTCAATCAGCAATTCAAAGTCTGTTTTTACTTCGTTTAAGATATCATTCAGATTTACTTCACCAATAATTGAGCTTCCTTTTTCGTTTGAAAGCCGGCTGTAGTTCAATAGTGATTTAATGAGCTCAGACATTCTGGCGGCTGAAGCACTTAGCTTTTCAAAATACCTTTCCCTGAATGCTTTATCATCATAATTCTCTCTTATAAGTTCAGTAAAGGTTTGTATCTTTCGAAGAGGTTCCTGAAGATCATGCGAGGCTACGTAAGCAAATTGTTCCAATTCACTATTTTGTTTTTCGAGTTCAGAAGTATAGGCAGCTAATTTTTCCTCGGCAATTTTTTGTGCTGTGAGATCACGTGTTACCTTTGTAAATCCAATGATCTTTCCTTCCTTGTTGTGTATGGCTGTAATGACAATGGTTCCCCAAAATTTTGTTCCATCCTTTCTTACACGCCAGCCTTCCTGGATAGCTTTACCGACTTCCTTTGCAATAGTCAGTAACCGGTTTGGTAATCCGCTTTTTCGATCTTCTTCTGTATAAAATATTTCAAATGTTTTCCCTACTGCTTCTCTCGCAGAATAGCCTTTGATTTTTTCTGCCCCGACATTCCAGTTTTCGATGATGCCTTCTATACTTAGAAGAATAATTGCATAATCCTGTATCTCGGCTATCATTTGATGGTATCGTTCTTCACTCATTCTTAAAGTGTCTTCTGAAATTTTCCTGTCAGTTAAATCTCTTGTTACTTTACAAAAGCCAACAAGGCTTCCATTATCATCATGTATGGCTGTTATGGTAATATTGCCCCAGAACTTCGTTCCATCTTTTCTTTTTCTCCATCCTTCCTGGGCAGCGTGTCCTGTGTCTTTTGCTTCTGTCAGTAATTTTTGAGGAAGACCCCGGTCCAGATCCGGCTGCAAATAGAATATACTGAAATGTTTCCCTACGATCTCTGTTTCAGAATAAAGTTTGATTTTTTGAGCCCCTTTATTCCAGTTAATAATTAATCCATTCTTATCTATTAAAATAATAGCATAATCCTGAATTTCTTCTATCATTCTTTTGTAAATCTTATCCGTAATGCTTGCTGTATCTGATTTTTCCTGTCCGTACTCCATATCAGTATATAGTATTAGTTTCCTTTATTTCAAATATCTTGATCAGTTTTTCTTTCAATTCTGTTGTCCTGGATGGCTTAACTATAAAATCACTGGCTCCCAATTCTTTACTTTTAGCTACCATTGACCCTTCAGAAGTAGTGGAATACATAAAAATCTTACATTGATTTAACCGTTCTATTTGCCTTAAAGCAGTTAAACATTGTATGCCATTCATTTTAGGCATATTCACATCCAGGAAAATGTAGTCAGGAGTATAATCAGCATTTGATCTCAACATAGAAATTGCTTCTACACTTTCCGTCAATCCCATGAAACGAACATCTTGACAAACTTTTTCAACACATAGTTTAAAAATTTCCTGATCATCAAGATCATCATCAATAAGCAAGCATTCTCTCATGGTACTTGGTTTTTATTGAAACACTTCACCAGTTTATGATCTGCTGGTGATTCAGCTATAAAGATAGTCACAAATAGCTATATTGATTCACAAATGCTGTGCAAAGAGCAGTTAACGGAAAGATTTGGCCCAGGCAAATGATATTGGGGTATCATCAGAATACGCAAGCGGGGCAAATTATTTTTTAAGAATATAAAAAGATCTGTCAATAAAGTGTTTCTTTGTGTTACCATTATTACGGTTAAGGCTTTAAGAATTATAAATCCTTGGCAGTTTAACTTTGAATTGAATGAAAATTGAAATAATACAGTTGGATGCTATTAAAATTGCAGAAATTGTTTCGGATAATCTGGTAATTTCGAGTAAAGAAGATGGAGTTGATCTGTTGGGGGATTTGTATTTTCAGGGCTTTGACAAGGTCATTCTTCATCAGGAAAATATTATGGCTGATTTTTTTGATCTAAAAACAGGAATAGCAGGTGAATTACTTCAGAAATTTTCTAATTATCGGGTTCGTTTAGCAATAGTTGGTCATTTTGATTATCAAAGTAAAAGCATGAGGGATTTTATATGGGAAAGTAATAAATTCCGGCAGATCAATTTTGTTAAATCAACAGCAGCAGCAATTGATCAGCTTACAAAACCGGTATAAGGTGATTCCTTATAAATTAACTCCCTGTTTTTTAACGATGAACTTTAAGCGAATTTCGATTATACTTATACTACTTACATTCGTCCCCTTACTAACGCTTTTTAGTAAGGATTACTTTTTTCTGGATGAACCCAATATCCTTTGGCAAATTAAACAAAATAAGGTCTGGCAGGAATCGCATTTTTTTTATCGTTTTTTATCCGAAGGCAGGCCATTGTATGGATTTTTGCTGATCAGCATGATGTCTTTTGCAAAGTCTTTGAAAGCCCTCTATCTTTTACGTATATTGGGATTATTCATAACAGGTGTGTTCTTTTATATCATTTTTCGATTTTTACGCAGCCGGAAAATGAGTGAATGTATAGCATTTATCACCACGGCATTATTTTTTTGTATTCCCGGTATTACCATTTTTATGGCATGGTCCGAGTGTTTTGCCCAACATATTTCATCCATATTATCCTTTTCAGCAGGAATTCTGACTTTAAAAGTATTTGAATGGATTTTGAAAGAGGAACGAATATCAAGAGGAAAAGAAAAT
>CAZMRM010000267.1:0-5692 GCA_964568515.1 uncultured Chitinophaga sp.
AACGGATATACACCCGTTCAGGCGCCATTTTGAAGAATTACAGATCGGAGAAACCATTATTACGGCTAAGCATACGGTGAGTGAGGCCGATATTGTGAATTTTGCCAATGTAAGTGGTGATAATTTTTATGCACACATGGATGCCACCTCCCTGGAAGGAACTATCTTCACCGGACGTGTGGCACACGGGTACTTCATTTTGTCAAAAGCGGCCGGATTATTTGTGGATGCTAAAAAGGGACCTGTGCTTCTTAATTATGGACTGGATGAATGCCGCTTTGTAAAACCGGTTTATCCAGGCACTACTATAGGTGTGCGCTTTACCTGCAAAGAAAAAACAGCCCAGGAAAAAAGAACACCCGAAGATATTGCCAAAGGTATTGTAAAATGGCTCGTGGATGTATATGACGAAACCGGCGAAACAGTTGCTATTGCAACCATCTTAACCATGGTCAAGATGAAAAATCAGCAATAATGATTTTTTGTTATAAAATTGTTAATAACTCCCGTTGGGGAATTTTAACAAAAAGCTGAATATCAAATAATTAAATTTAAAATATTGCTATTCACAGCCTGGTGTGGATAAAAATCCCCCGCTTATCGCCTACGTATTTAACTATAATATTACACTTTTTATCGACAAAAAATGGCATTTTGAAGAATATTTTCAATCCTTTCACTCAATCCTAAATTGAACTAAACTTAATTTCGTACCTTTACAGGCATCAAATTGCTAAAAACATGTTCGAGATTCTTAAAAATTTTGAGAGTAAGTATGGTCACCTTAAGAAAAAAGGATTGACAATTGAAGGATTGGCGATGGTAGACGTCAAAAAAAAGAAACATGTAATTAAAATCAGCCGCCCTCTGGTGTTTGATAACCGCCTTCTTCCGAAAAAATTTGAAGGGTTGGATGTAAAAACAAACATCAAACTAAGTGAAGATCTGCCTGCTGAGTTCAAGGTAGACCGCAGTCAACCGGACTGGCACAAAAAGCAATACATATGGGCGCCTGAGCGCTTTGAAAAATATGTTGAGCGCTGCGAAAAAGAAATAAAATTACAATTGAACAGCCCGCAAATGAGTAAACAAGAAGTGTTGGACGCTTTATGTTTCGGGAATTATGAAGAGCACAAACAAAAAAGTACACAACTTATTAAGGAAGGTAAATTACCGGCCTATTGCGAGAACTAATATTATAAGTAAGGTTAAACATTAGTTATTAAAGCATTCTGCATTTGCAGAATGCTTTTTTATTTACAGCCCGCTTTTCTTTCATCACAAAACTTAACCAGCTTGTAAAATACCCTTATTTACAAGCTACAGGAGAGCCCCTTCCGCAGAAACACAAGTTTCAATAAAGAATTGCTTTTATATTTTAGTTTATTATATTCGCACTGCGTAAGCCGAAGCTTTTAGCACAGGCTTACGCGGTAAATTAAAGCTCTAGCATAAACCATTTTGTGTAAACCAAAATTAAACACGGTTTGCAAAACCACATTTCATTTTTATGGAAGGATACATTTTATCAAGTCTCAGTAATGGTATATCAACCATTACTTTTTTTCACCCTCAAAGCAATTCCATGCCGGGCAGCTTATTACGAAAACTCGCCGAAGAAATTACAAAGGCAGGAAACAACAAAGACGTAAAGGTGATTGTATTACAAAGTGAAGGTGAAAAAGCTTTTTGTGCAGGCGCATCTTTCGACGAGCTGATTTCCATCAATGATTTGGAAACAGGTAAAACATTTTTTTCCGGATTTGCTATGGTCATTAATGCCATGAGAAAAGCACCTAAATTTGTTATTGCACGTGTTCAGGGCAAAGCTGTTGGAGGCGGTGTTGGAATTGCCTGTGCCGCAGATTATACACTAGCGGTAGAAGGAGCTTCAGTAAAACTAAGTGAATTGGCAGTAGGTATAGGACCTTTTGTTGTTGGTCCGGCTGTAGAACGGAAAATTGGAACCTCTGCTTTTACCGCTCTTGCCATTAATGCTACTGAATGGCAAACAGCAGAATGGGCGAAGGAGAAAGGAATGTATAATAATGTATATACAACACTATCAGAACTCGAAAGGGAAATAAAAAAACTGGCGGAAACATTATCCTTCTCGAATCCGGAAGCAATGGCTGAATTGAAAAAAATAGCCTGGGCAGGAACTGATAAGTGGGATTCTTTATTAATTGAACGCGCGGAAATAAGCGGAAAACTTGTACTTTCAGATTTTACAAAAAATGCCATTCATAAATTTAAATCAAAAGGGTAATAGTAATTACCCTCTTGATTATTATTTATTAAATGAGGCCCCTCACTTAAAAATAATACGATTTAATTTCTGAATGAAGTGTATTTTTCCTTTGCTTTTTCAGCATATTTAGAAACTTCATCAATATAATGCTCATATTTATCTCTTGCTTTATCAATATATTCCGAAGTAGTATCCATGTGATCCTTCATGGAATCCATCAGATCTTCAAATTTATCTTTTAAATCATCAGACAGATCTTTTCCTTTTCTTAAAAGGCGGCGCTGGGTTTTCTTTCCTTCATCCGGTGCTACCAAAATGCCTACAATGGTTCCTACGGCAATTCCTGCCAATAAGCTATATGCTATTTTTTTCATGACGATAAGAATTTGTTGTTTTATTATTTTTAATAATATTTACACCTGCTGAAATTAATGAATCCGAAATCCAATCAATTGCCTGCATATTTTTTTTAATATATCTCCTGCTCCTGCTTTTCAGCAATCTTTCTTTAACTCTTTTTAAAATTACTATGTAAAACATGGTATTGAAAATTTTAAGCTATTTTTTATACATTTGAGCCGCGGATTAGTCTTAACAGAACGGCGATAACAGCGATCACTAAAAGAATATGGATGATTCCACCTGCGTGAAAACCCAAAAAACCAATTGCCCAGGATATAACCAGGATAACTGCGATGATATAAAGTAAATTTCCCATTAGTTCTAAAATATTAAGTTTAAAATATCCACTTGTCTGATTCACCTCTATAAAATACCCTACCAAAAAAATAAAAGTTCGGATACCTTTGACTGAACAGGCTTTACAAGATTTTTATTTTGAAATGTGATAAAAAAAATGTGGCAAAGAGGGAAACAAACTCTACAATAGAGGGCATTATTGAACTATTCTATTGTTTTTTTTCTTCATTTTATAATCAAAATCACTATGCATTCCACAAAAAAGCTGAATTATTTTCTAAAAACCGGTCTCGCTGAAGGTATTTCATATATCATTCTGGTTGCTGTCGCAATGCCTCTGAAATACAAGGCAGGTATACTTCTACCCGTTCGAATCGTAGGAATGATTCATGGTATTTTGTTTATTCTGTATACTCTTTTTCTTTTACAGGCAATAATCACCTATAAATGGAAATTTTTAAAAGCGGCGGCAGCATTTTTACTTTCATTTATCCCCTTCGGAACTTTTTTCCTGGAACGGCTTTTAAAATCAGAAATTCAAGCCATTGATCAACAAGCGATCACAAACAAGTATAAATAAACAAGTATAACCGAAAAACTCCTTTTAAATAAGATAACAAAAATCAGGTGGAAGCTTCCATTTTTATGTTCCTGTTTTTGATTTTCTCATTTTTAATCAACTTCAGCAAGTCGTTTATTTTATCACGTTTTACAGCAGCATAAGAAGAATGATCCAATACTTCTATTAAGCCCAGTTCTTCTTTTTGCAGTTTCCCCTTTTGAAGCAACATACCAACAATATCCATTTTATTGATCTTGTCTTTTTTCCCTGCTGCAATGTATAAGGTACACCAGGATGGATTTTCAGGAAGCGTGTTTTTAGCAGACAAGTTTTCAGGAACTGGTTTTTCCTTTATAAAATCAGGAACATATTCATTTTGCCCCAATAAAAGATACGCTGTTCCGGTTGCCTGCATGCGAGCGGTCCGTCCGTTTCTATGAATAAATACATCCTCTGTAACGGGCAGCTGGTAATGAATCACATTTTCAATCTCCGGAATATCCAAGCCACGTGATGCCAGGTCGGTGGTGATCAGCAATCGTATACTTCCGTTTCTTAATTTGATCAATGTTTTTTCACGCTCTTCCTGTTCCAATCCTCCATGAAAAATGCCATGCATTAATTTTTTTTCCGTAAGAACATCACTAACACGCTGTACCGCTTCTCTGTGATTGCAAAATACAATGGAAGACGTATTTCCAACTTTACAGATCAATGATATCAATGCATCGAGCTTATCTTTAGTGGTTGCTTGCACTGATTTTAAGTGCAGTGCTGAAGGCCTGACAGCGTTGCCTGAAAGGTAATTAAGTATTAATGCATCTTTTAACCCTGTAAAATCAGGTACCTCTGCCATACGTGTTGCAGAAGTCAATATACGTTTTTGCAGATTTTTTAAAGAAGTAAGAATGAACGACATATCTTCTTTAAATCCAAACTCCAGCGATTTATCAAACTCATCCAATACTATTGATCGGATAGTACTTGCATCTATGTTGTGATTACGAATATGAAAGGCGAGTCTGCCAGGCGTTCCGATCAATACTGCAGGTGCCTCTTCCAGGTTTTGTTTTTCAATTTTGGTTGAATGTCCACCATAACAACAGTTTACTTTTAAACCGGTTCTCATTTGTTTGAACACCTGCTCTATTTGCAAACCCAACTCGCGCGAGGGAACAATCACAATAGCCTGAATTCCTTCCCTGCTTTCTTCCAACCCATTCAGCAGAACCAGCAAAAAAGCAAGTGTTTTGCCTGAACCTGTAGGCGAAAGCAATAAAATGTCACCCGCTTTTTTTCCGGATTTCACAACAGCCTCTTGCATTTCATTCAGGTTGGCAATTTTAAGATTTTGAAGAAGGGATGATAAATCGATCATGGCTGTTATTTTTTGCAAAGGTAGGATTATAAATGGGAGCGAGAAGGAGCTACGCTTCAAGAGCTGGAAGATAATAACTGGACAATAAGCCACCCCTTAATTGCAGCCACAACCTTTTTAAATTTCATTCGTACAACAATAAACAAAATATTATTTTGAAATAATTAATAAATTTGGAATTTAAAATACATTAAACTACATTTATTCATTATTTAATTATGTTTAAATAATCAATGACAGTATTTTAAGCATTTTAACTTTTAAATTCGTAACATTATGTCGCTAACAATGACTGACAGGAAGCGAAATACCGATTCAATAATTGCAAAGAGTGTACTGCTTAAAGCATTTGAATTGATGTGTACCGCCAAAGCCATGGCTGAGTTGTATGAAGAAAACAAAGAAGTGACCGCAAAATATGTGCATGCCACTTCCCGTGGGCATGAGGCCATACAGCTCGCCGTTAGCATGCAATTAAAATCACAGGATTATCTTTCTGCCTATTATCGTGACGATTCCATGTTACTTGGAATCGGAATGACCCCTTACGAATTAATGTTGCAACTGCTTGCTAAGAGGGATGATCCTTTTTCAGGAGGCCGTACTTATTATTCTCATCCCAGCCTTCGACGCGATGACATGCCCAAAATACCAATGCAATCATCCGCCACAGGAATGCAGGCCATCCCAACTACCGGTATTGCTATGGGAATTCAATACCTGGAACAGCAAGGGTTGCTTCCTGATTACCACGGAGAAAATCCCGTTGCCGTTTGCTCTCTTGGTGATGCCTGTATTACAG
>CAZMRM010000268.1:0-5654 GCA_964568515.1 uncultured Chitinophaga sp.
TGCCAAATACAAAACAATTCCTGCCCTGGCAAAGGATTTATTTGCTCCATTTTCAACACAGCAGGAAAAAGTAAGGGCTATTTTTATGTGGATCACCAATAACATTGCTTATGATTGTGTGGCTTATCACAGTAAAAAATCCACACGGGTAGAGTTTACTTATACCACAGAAAAAGAGCTGGCCGAAAAGAAAGAAAAATTCTATTACGAGTATGCCACACGTGTATTGCAAAGCAGAAAGGCAGTATGTGAAGGCTATGCTGCTTTATTTAACGCCTTGTGCAAAATAGGAGGTATTCGGTCGGAAGTGGTGATAGGTACTGCCAGTAACAACGTGGAGCGGATAAAGCGGTTAAAAGACAAAAAGAATTTTTTTACCAACCATACCTGGAACAAAGTGGAAATAGACGGACGCTGGTATTATGCCGATGCTACCTGGGCAAGTGGATATTGTGACCCGGGAGTAAAACATTTTTACAGGGAATTTAAACCCTACTATTACATAACCCCTATTGATAAGATGTATGAAACGCATGTGGTGAACCTTAAAGTAACCGAGCAGCGCAATCAAAGTAATTAATCATTTTATGACTTCTTTCAATCGCATTTATAATGCTGTTTAAAGCTTTATCCTCTGGTTCTGTCGTTTTGCATTTGATAACAGAAGAAAATGCAGCTACTGTTATTACTATGTTCAGTGGTTTTCCCGATTCGAAAGAACTGATTGCAGAAATAAAAGAAAACTATTTACCTGAATATGAAGATGAAAAGCAGATTCAATATGGCTTTTATACCTTGCTGAATAATGAACTGGCGGGCTTGAGTTTATTGAGTGTGGATAGTTTTAAAGAATGCATCGGATCCACAGGTGCCGATACATTGATGCACATGCGTGGTAAAGGAGTAGCACCAGGCAGCAAGCCACATTTATTTTACCTGGCTTTTGAACTGCTTCAGCTCAATCGTGTTGAAACGGGTTGCCTGGTCTCCAATCTGTCTTCCAAACGATCCATTGAAAAAACACCGGGTTTTCAGTTGGAGGGCATACAACGGGAATCGGGTATCAATGAAAAAGGAGAATTTGAAGACCAATACATTTATTCCATCCTGAAAAGAGACTGGCTGAAGCTATATGATAAAACAAAAGTGGAAGTGATTTATTGATCTTTAAATTAAAACAGATTGTTACAAATAGGTGTTTTTTGTTACTTTTATGCCTTCATTATAAACTAAAAAAATTTAAAAAAGATGATTAAAAAATCCCCGCTTAAATCAGCATTGGCTGTCATGTTAATGCTATTGACCGTATCTACGTATGCGCAAAAAGATAAAGAAGATAAATCAAAACGTGTGAGTCCACCGGTAGAAGCCACACAAACCACCGATGATGGTGTAAAAGTAACCATTGATTACAGTTCACCCCAGGTAAAAGGCCGTGAAGTATGGGGACCATTGGTAGAGTATGATAAAGTATGGCGCACAGGTGCCAACGAAGCCACAACTTTTGAAGTGAGTAAAGATGTTAACATTGAAGGTCATAAACTGCCAAAAGGAAAATACTCTTTGTTCACTATTATTCCGAAAGATGGAAGTGATGTAACCGTGATCATCAACAAAGAAGCAAATCAATGGGGTGCTTACAAATATAAAGAGAGTGAAGATGTATTGCGTTTCAAAGTAAAAAGTAAAAAAGTAGAGGAAGTACAGGAATCCCTAAAATTTGAAGTGGAGAAATCAGGTGAAATTGATTTTGCATGGGAAAAACTACGTTTTTCCTTCCAGGTAAAAGCTGCATAAGGCATTTAACTGTAGTGCCAATTGTGTACGTGTTGTTTCAAACGGAGTAAAGAAGGTTGTAAACTGTTTCTCCGGTTTCGTCCGAAAAGGCAAATAAACAGCTATAAAATAAAAAGTGCTGTTCAAATTTTTTGAACAGCACTTTTTTAATTTAAAAAATGATCATTCCATCATGTGATCTTCATAAGAGTGATACAACTCAAAACCATCGTATAGCTTAGAAGCATCTTTACGATACAATTCAATGAATTCAGTAACCGAATTCGTGATTGGTTTCCATTTTCCTTTTTTTGTTATCAATCCCATCATGTAATTGCTGTCATTCAGCATTTGTACACCATACCACCATGTTTTGTTTTTGTACTCACCAAAGATCAGGATATCTGTATTTTTTTTCGTAACCGAGATGCCTGCTATTTTACCGGCGGATACAATGGATTTTAAAGGATAAAATAAAAATCCTTTATTGTCGGCTTTAAAGGGCAGTCCCTTTTTACCTTCACTTTTTTGGGAGTAGGCCGCTTTAAAATCCAGTGGTAATTCTTCTTTCTGAGATTCTTTTTTAGTAGCGGTATGTTGAAGCTTTTTCCTAGGCTTAACCAATTTTTCTATCACTGCAGTGCTTTCAAGTACTTCCATGGTTTCTGTATTTAGGTGTAAAAACTAACGAATACAAAAATATGAAATTGCGTGCTATCTATTGCAGGGCAAGATGTTAAAATCCTTGATTAATAAAGGTTTAGGGGGGATATGCGACAAAAAAATTATTTAACGGTTGGTTTATTGAGTTAACGGTCTTGTTTTTTAACAATTTGTGGGTATTACTACTTGCCGGAAAAGGTATTCCACGGGGTTTTTACTAAATTTGCACCGTCTTTTTATTAGAAAAGACAAGAAACACTACATGAGAGATCATAAAAAGAAGAAGCCCCAACCCATTATTGAAAATGTACAGGTAATGGATGCCAGTTCGGATGGACAAGCAGTAGCACGTGTGGATGACGTGGTGATGTTCATTAAAAATGCTGTTCCCGGAGATGTGGTGGATGTACAAATTACCCGTAAAAAAAATAAATTCAGAGAAGGGAAGGCCATCGCCATTCACCGGTATTCAGATAAACGAACCAAGGAACGGTGCAAACATTTTGGTACCTGTGGCGGCTGCAAATGGCAAAACATGGATTATCAATGGCAATTGTATTATAAACAAAAGCAGGTAAAAGATGCGTTAACCCGTCTCATTAAAATTGATTTGCCGGAAATTGATGAAATTACCGCATCAGAAAAAACATATTACTACCGGAACAAACTGGAGTTTACTTTTTCCAATAAAAAATGGTTGACCCAGGAACAGATAGAAGATAAATCACTTGCTTTTGGAGAAGGCGAAAAGGAAGAAACGAGAAATGCATTGGGCTTTCACATTCCCGGAATGTTTGATAAGATCCTGGATATAGAAGAGTGCCATTTGCAGGAAGAACCGGCCAATGCCATACGCAACGAAATTAAACGCTATGCACTGGAGCATCAGCTTCCTTTTTTTGATTTGCGTGAACAGGTGGGTCTGTTACGAAACATCATCATTCGCAGTACATCAACAGGGGAGTGGATGCTCATTGTTTCTTTTCATTACAATGACAAAACCGTGATTGAAAACCTGCTTACTCACATTTGCAAGCAGTTTCCGCAGCTGACTTCTGTTCACTATGTCATCAATTCCAAACGCAACGATACCATTTCCGATCTGGATATTGTTCTTTTTAAAGGGAAAGACAGTATTTATGAAAAAATGGAAAACCTGCAATTTAAAATCAGTCCGAAAAGTTTTTATCAGACCAATTCGGAGCAGGCGTATCAATTGTACCGTATCACGAGGGAGCTGGCGTCCATACAACCCACTGATATTGTTTATGATTTATACACAGGCACGGGAACGATTGCGAATTTCGTAGCGCACCAGGCAAAGAAAGTGGTGGGTGTGGAGTATGTGCATGCAGCGATAGAAGATGCAAAAATAAATTCGAAGCTTAATCACATTCGGAACACTGTGTTTTATGCAGGTGATATGAAAGATGTGCTCAACGATGCTTTTATTGAGCAAAATGGAAAACCACAGGTGATCATTACGGATCCGCCACGTGCAGGAATGCATGAGGATGTCACCAAAAAAATACTGGAGATAGCGCCGGAACGCATTGTGTATGTGAGCTGTAATCCGGCTACACAAGCAAGGGATCTTCAACTGCTGGATGTTGCCTACCGTGTTGTAAAAGTACAGCCGGTTGATATGTTTCCACAAACACACCATGTGGAAAATGTTGTATTGCTTGAAAAAAAATAATGTAATTAAACAAAACGGAGAACCGTTCCAAGCTAATGCCGATAAAAAGATTTTATCATATTTTATTCTTTTTGGTTGTGAATACCAGCATTCAGGCGCAGCAAAAAACAATTATTACCGGACGTGTCACAGAAGTGCTGACCAACTCCGGTGTACCTTTCGCAAACATTTATTTTAAAGGCGGTTACACCGGTACAGTTACGGATTTTGAAGGCAATTACAGCATACAAACAGAGGAGGTACATGATTCTATTTATGTATCACTCATCGGCTACAAATCAAAAGCAAGGGCCATCAAAAAAGGAACAACACAGGTCATCAATTTTCAGATAAGTACAGAAGCCCTGAATTTGGGATCGGTGGAGGTGAAGCCCGGAGTGAATCCTGCCGTGCGCATCATCAGGAATGCGATTGCCAATAAATCCAAATACAACCGCGATAATTTGAAATCCATACAATTTGTCAGCTACACCAAACAGGAGGGTGATGTGGACAACATCACGCCACGTATGCGTAAGCGCAGGATATTTAATGACATCACCCGCATGTGGGACCGGCTGGATACACTTGCCGGACCAGAGAGCAAAGCTAACCTGCCTGTGTTTATGAGTGAGGTTGTATCAGAAGTGTATTACAGCAACGATGCTAAAAAAAAACGGGAGGATGTAAGAGCCATTAAAGCAAAGTTTGTAGGAATGAAAGATGGCAGTGCCATCGGACAACTTTCAGGAAGTGATTTTCAGAATTATAATTTTTGTAATAACAATGTGGCCATTCAGGGAAAAGATTTTTTATCACCCATTGCCGATAATGCCCTGGCCTTTTACAATTACTACCTGTTGGATAGTGTGATGCTGGATAGCTTCAAGTGTTACAAAATTGATTGTCGTCCGAAAAACAAACGTGACCTGGCATACACTGGTATACTGTGGATCGCAGACAGCACCTTTGCCATCAAACAACTGGATTTAAGCATCACCAAAGAAACCAATTTTAACCTCGTGGACCGGGCACGTATACAGCAAATACTGATACCTACCACAGCAGAAGCCTGGGTACCGGCACAAACCCGCATCATGATCGATTATGCAGCCATTACTGATAAACTGGTCAGCATGATGCTGCGCATTTATAACAGCAACCGGTATTTTATTGTGAACCAACCCAAGGAACAACGTTTTTACGAAACACGCACCACCTATGCAGAAGATGTACTTTTAAAAGACTCTGCCTATTGGGTGACAAACCGTGCCGAAGAATTAACACCGCTGGAAGCAGAATCCTACAATATGATTGATACCGTACGCAATGTTCCCTTTGTAAAAAAAAGTGTGAACATCTTGTATTTTCTTTTTTCAGGATACAAAGATGTGGGGCCGGTAGATCTGGGACATTACATCAATGTGTATGGCTACAATAAATATGAAGGCTCAAGGGTACGACTCGGATTCAGAACCAATGCCAGGTTCAGTAAGAATTGGATCATCCGGGGGTATGGTGCTTATGGTTTCCGGGA